>DAITPE010000205.1:0-9227 GCA_036833775.1 Pyrinomonadaceae bacterium
AACTTTGCGCCTTTGCGTGAAAAGAATCCGGTTTTAACTGAAAAACTTAAGATTTAATCTTTATATTGCACGCAAAGGCGCAAAGTCCGCAAAGAAAAACTCGAAAAATCTTCCTTGTGTTTTCTACTCTTGATTTACATAAACTTATTAAAAAACTCCGTGTCTCTGTGTCTCTGTGGTTCAAAGTCTTTCATAATTCTAAAGCCTTCGTGCATAAGTTTTGCCCGGAAGTGCGCGAATGAATTCGTTGATTTCCAAACCGAGCAAAGCCGCGTTTAGATCGCCGAACGACAAGCCGCTCGATTCGAGCAAAATATCAATGTGTATCGGTTCATCTGACGAAAGAAGCTGCCAGATTTTGCGTTCGTTGTCCGATAAATTTGCGGGAGCGAGTTCCTGCTGTTTCGGTTTTTGTTTCGTTTCTTTGTCGTCGTCCAATTTCGGCGGCAAGATCGAAGCGGAAATTTCGGTCGGCAATTCGGCAACTACGTCCTGCCATTGCTGAACGAGTTTTGCGCCTGATTTTATCAAATAATTCGTGCCGAAAGAGTTTTTCGACGTAATGTTTCCCGGAACTGCCATTACTTCACGGTTTTGTTCGGTCGCAAGCCGCGCCGTGATCAAAGAACCGCTTCGTTCGGACGCTTCGACGAGCAAAACACCGTAGCTCAAACCTGAAATTATTCGATTGCGATACGGAAAATTCTCCTTTAGCGGCGGCGTTTCAAGCGGAAACTGCGAAACGACCGCGCCGCCCGAAGCTAAGATTTCATCAACTAATCTCGCATTTTCCTTCGGATAAACTTGATTAATTCCAGTTCCGAGAACGGCGATCGTGCGACCTTTTCCTTTAATTGCGCCGCGATGTGCCGCCGAATCGATTCCGCGCGCGAGTCCCGAAACGACGCAAACACCATTTGCCGCGAGATCGCGTGAAAGCATTTCCGAAGCGTTTTCGCCGTAAGTCGAACAACGCCGCGAACCGATCACGCCAACGCAAGGCGCATCGAAACACGCCTGCCAATCGCCTTTGACATACAAAGTTATCGGCGGATCGGCGATTTCGCGCAACAAAAACGGGTAACTTCCATCATCCAAGATCAAAACGTCCGCGCCCGATTCTTTTACCTTTTCGAGTTCTTCCTGTGCTTTGTCGTGAAATTCCTGTTTTAAAATACTTTCGATCGTTTCGGCGCGAATCCGCAAAGAGTCGAGTTCTTTGCGCGTTGCGTGAAAAACATTTTCCGCCGAACCGAAGCGTTCAAGCAGTTTCGTCGCCGCCCGAGGTCCGACACCGGGTGTCATATTGAGAGAAAGCCAAGTTTTCATATTTGCGATTTTCGATTTGCAATTTTCGATTGAAGATTTGTCTTAAAACTTTGCAATAAAAGAATTAAATCGCAAATCGGCAATCGCAAATCGCAAATGTGTTGGCGGAGACGTGTCGGAGTCGAACCGACCCAAGTTTGCTCTCACAAACTCACAAACGGTTTTGAAGACCGTGCTCATCACCGGACAAGATGCGCCTCCGTTTTCTAAACTAAAAAATGAAACGGTTTATCGAAACTAAGCGATTTATAAAAAATTTTCAAATGAAACGGCAAATTTCATCGTTATTTTGACGACGTTGTTTTCGGCTCACTTCTTCCGATGCCTTGTGCTTTGCCGTCTATTACCGTTTTTGAATCAGTTTTTCGATTATCGAGCAAATTTCTTAAATAAAGTGCCAATTGCGGATTGAGTTTTTGCAATTCACCGTATTGCAATTCGGCATTTTGAAATGCATCGAGGTAATAATAGCAACGACCGACTGCATAGGTTGTTTCAGCATCATTCGGTTGAATTTCATCTGCTTTTTCGAAAGCCTCAAGAGCTTTTTCGTATTTGCTCAAGCCTTCGTAAGCCAAGCCGAGATTGAAATAAACAACAGATGAATTAGGTGCGTTTTTAGTCAAGCTGATAAAGGTATTTTTCGCATTGGCAAATTGCTTCAATTTTAAATAAGTCATTCCGATGTATGTTTCAGTTTCGATATTGTTAGGTTCTAAATTGGCGGATTTATTGAATATTTCCAGGGCTTCTTTGAATCTTTCCTGATCGTAAACTATAGAACCGAGCTGATTATGAATCTCTACATTTTTAGGAGAAATTCTTACGGCAAGACGCAACTTTTTCTCGGCAATTTTGCGGTCGCTGTCGCTGGGATTGTATAAATCGGCATATCTCCGCGCTTGTTTAGAAAGAGTTTCCGCTGAAGCTTTTTTTTCCCAATCGGTCATCGCGCTGATCTGTTCGTCGGTTAAATTTTCGGCAACTTCGATTTCGTTCTCTTCTTTTGCTTTCGGTGCCGGCGGTGCAATTCCGGTTGAAGTGATGCTGTTGCTGATCTGTGATTTCGGCGGTGCGGTCAATAAAGCGTTGCCGAAAACGAGGCTGATTCCCGTAATGAAAACGAGTCCGAAAACCGCGCCCGCATTGCTGCCGATCGCTTTCAGATTTGCTTCGGCTTGCAGAAAATCCTTTTCGAGTTTTTCGGTTTGCGCCAAGATTTGCTGTTGTTTTTGATTGATCGAACCTGCGCCCATTCGCAAAACCGTCAGCATTTTTTCGATGTCTTTTTCGATCTTGCGGCGTTTTTCGTTAAATTCTTTGACGACGCGCTGATGGCTCGATTCGGGAAGCTGAACATTCGGCTGATATTCAAAATTTCTTTCCAAACTGCTGCGCCAATTCAGTAACTGCGTCGTTAAATAGCCGTCGATCTTATCGATCGTTTTCAGATGTTTCGAATCGACATCAGCCGCCGTTTTGATGCCGTTGATCCGCAGATCGGTCAGCGTCAAAGGCTTCAATCCCGAAATCTTCGCATCGGCAATCGCAAAATTTGAAAGATGTTTTTCAAGTTGATAACGATGCGCTTCATCCTGCAAAAGTTTGATTTTTACGCGGCTGTCTTTTTGCAGTTCGTGATAATCGGAAACTTTTCCGCGAATCGTTTCGACATCTTTTTCCCAAATGTTGCCCGAACTTATTTTTTCCCATTCATTCGCCAATTTGTTCCAATCTTCGCGCCGTGCTTCGACCTCCGATTCCAATTCTTCTCTCAGAGATTTATGGTTATTGACCAGATATATCAATCCGGCAGTCATCGAGATCAGCCCGACAAAAAATGCAATTCCAGAACCGGCACCGAAAGATAGAAAAATAATAAGTATGAATTGAATGACCGCGAATATAATCGTGAACCGATTCATTTCCCGACGTTCAATTTCGACGTTTTCTTCGGGTTCGATAAACGGAATCAGCGTCGGCAAAGACGGTTTTCGCAAAGCCAACTCTTTAGACGGAACGATCTGCGTGAGCAGATTTTCGATCGTGAAAATATTGAAGGTTTCTTCGCCTTCGAGCGTTTGATTTCCGCCCGTGAACGGAAACAGCATCAAACCCGTTTTCGTTTCGAGTTCGCACCACGGACACGCGAAAAGTTCCTGAAAATAATGATGTCCGGGATGCATCGCGCATTGTTTCAGATTTTCCTTCAAATCTTCCAACGCTTCGATCCATTCGCGCGGTTCGGGACGATCTTCGGTCAAAAAAGCGCGTTCGAACATCAGCGAAATGCGCGGCGGCATTGCCGAAAGCGAAAGCGTTCCCGGCGGTTGTTTCACGCCGCGAATGTGCGTTTCGTTGCCGTATGCAAAACGAAGTTGGCGAATCGCGTCTTCGATGCTTATATCGTCTTTGCCGAGATAATTTCCCGCAAACGGATGTCTGCCCAAGAATAGAAGTTGAAAAATGATGACCGCAAGCCCGAAATTATCGTGTTTCTTTTCGCGCAGAACGCCGCGCAGACTCGTTCCTTGAAGTTCGGGCGCAAGATGCGTTCCGACGCCGACTTCGCACGGATGACGACGCGCACCGTCGTTGATGCTGTAACTGTCGCAATCGATCAATTTCACCGTTCCGTCGGCTAAAACGACGCAGTTTCCCTGATTGATGTCACCCATAATGTGGTCGCTTTTGTGCAGATTGTAAAAAGCGCGGGCGAGATTTCCGGCGGCGTGAACGAGAAAAGTCCACGTTGCGTCGGGAAAATGAACGCGGCGGCTTTTGAGCGAATAAAGTTCGTGAATTTCTTTGGCGCGAACGTGCGGCATCAGAAATCCGACAACTTTTCCGTCAGGCGCATCCGTCAAAACATCAACAACCCAAGCCGCTATTTTCAAAAGCTGTTCGTTATTATTTCCCGCCATCCAGCGGAGTTTTTCGGCTTTTTCGTCCGTGATCGGTTCGTGGTAAATTTTGGCGACCAACGTGCGGTCGAGCGGATAAACGAAAACCGTTCCCTCGCCGCCGCTGCCGATTCTTTCGCTCAAATCGAGCGCATTGCCTTTGCTGTCGTAATAAGTGGGCATAAAAAAACTTCTCCGTCGGAACGCCTGCGCCCTCGCAGGCATTAATCGCAAAGCGCGAACAAATTAATTAAACTACACCGTTTTCAAACGGCGTTTGCCTGCGAGGGCGCAGGCGTTCCCGAAAATTCCGTTTTCAGCATCGCGCGCGAAGCCAAAATAATCGTCTTGTCGTCGTCCGTTTTTTCGTTCAGCTTCGGCGACGCGAGAAAATTTTCGAGCTTTTCGTTCAAACCGTTCAGATTCGACGAATTTCTGAGCGGCGCGATCATCGGCATCAAAAACGGTTCGTGCGGCTGATTAGTTTGATAATCGACCGCGACCGAATAAATTCCGTCCGAAAAAAGAATCAAATCTTCGACGCTTTCTTCGACAAGCGCAAATTTCAGCTTTTCGTTTGCATCGATGTCCGTCAAAAAATCGGTCAAATTTACATATTCGGATTCGTGCGGCGGCAGTGCGAAACGATAACTTTTTGCCGCGCCCGAAGTCGAAATCACGATTCCGCCGTCGCCGATCTGAAAAAATGCGGAATGTTTTTCGCCGATCACCGCCGCGACCAAAGTTGTCGCAAAATCGCGCGGCGTTTTCTTTTCTTTTTTCGCAATTTCCACGATCTTTCGCTGAAAATATTCGATCCAGCGCACGCCGAATTCGGCAGTTATGGATTCTATCGAGATATTTTCAGTATTTAAAAAAGAAACGATCTGTTCGATAAAAAGTTCGCAGGCTTTTTGCGCTCCGTGCTGTCCGTCGGACGAACTTCCCGCGCCGTCGGCGACGACCGCGATCAAAACTTCGCCGTCCGCGTTCGTTTTGATCGTTTCGCAGGCGAATCTGTCCTGACATTCGGTTTTTTGTTCGAGATGCGACGCGCCGATCGCCGAAGCGTTTGCGGTGCGCCAAGACGCTGAACTCATTAAACTTCTGCCCATCCGTAAGGTTTGTAATCGGGAATTTTTACGCCGTCGCCCGGATTTGAACGCGAAACGCTTTTCAGCGAAGCCGAAAGCCAAAGGAAAAATTCTTTGAAGCGAACGCCGTTCAATTTCATCGGTTCGCGCATCGAAACTTGCTGTAAAACATTGAAATCGGCATTGTTTACACCGAGCGCGAAGAACGAAAACGATTTATTTTCTTCGCCTGCACGAATGATCGACGGCAGATTTTGCCAATTATCGGTCGGTGCGCCGTCCGTTATCAAAAAAATCCAAGGTCGGAAAAGTTTGATTCCGTTTTTCCGCAGAATGTCTTTTCGTCCCTGCAATAAACCCAATCCGCGCTGAACGGCGGCGGAAAGCGGCGTGTCGCCCGAAGCTTCCATCTGGATCGGGCGAAACTGATCGGCGGTCGTAAAATCGTGCAGAACGCTGACGGGACCGAACGTGACGACCGCGATCTCGACGCGTTTCATACTCAGCGAATCGTTGAAAAGTTCGTCGCGAAAAGCGCGGATTCCGCGATTCAGTTCTTCGATCGCTTCGCCCTGCATCGAGCCGGAAGTGTCGAGCAAAAGAACGCAAGGACAGCGCGGTTCGGGGTTTTCGGCAAATTCGGCGGCGGCGAACGGCTGTTGTTCGTCGTAGTTATAAGTGTGATCGCTCATAAATCTTTTTCAGGTGATTACGATTTTATAATTTGTTATGGATAAATAGCAATATTTTTTTGTCCGCTTTTTTCACTTTTAGAGGTTTGATTTGTTGCAAAAGTTGTTTTGAGCGATAAACTTAGGTTTGATGTTCCGAGTTTGAACATCCGTTTAAATAATGGCAAACAAAGAAATAAAATGCGTCGGAATCGTCGTCAAACCGAATGACGAAGCGGCACGGCAGACGGCTTGCGAGCTTGCCGATTGGCTCGAAAAACGCGGGCTTGAATTGATCGGAAGACCGCACGAAGAAGCCGAAAGATTGGAGTTGGATGCGTGCGGCATCGATCCCGTAAAGACCGAAAAGTTTAAGAACGAAGCCGATCTGCTCGTCGTGCTCGGCGGCGACGGGACGATGATCTCGACCGCGCGTTTGACGGGAAAACGCGAAACTTTGGTGCTCGGGATAAATTACGGAAGTCTCGGTTATTTGACCGAATTCCGCATCGAGGAAATGTATTCCGCGCTCGAATCGATTCTGGAAGGGAACTACGAAACGCACAGCCGTTTGATGCTCGATGTCGAGCATTTGCGCGGCGGCGAAAGGCTCGCTTCGGGCAGAGTTTTGAACGATGTCGTGATAAATAAAGCCGTTCTCGCTCGCATCATCGAAATTGAAGTCAATCTCAATAATCAATTTGTCAACGATTTTCGCGCCGACGGTTTGATCGTTTCCACGCCGACCGGCTCGACCGCTTACAATCTTTCGGCGGGCGGTCCGATCGTTTACCCGACGATGAACGCCGTCATCTTAACGCCCATCTGCCCGTTCACGCTGACCAATCGACCGATCGTGATGCCCGACGATGCCGAGATAAATCTGCGTTTGAAAAACGAAAGCGACGGCGTAGTTTTAACGCTCGACGGTCAGATCGGTTATTCGATGCAGGTCGGCGACACGGTTTCGATCCGCAAAAGCGAAACGAATTTCAATCTCGTCCAACCGCCGAACCGCAATTATTTCGACGTTCTACGCAACAAACTGAAGTGGGGAAGATAAGAAAGTGAAAAGGTGAAAGGGTGAAAAAGTGAAAAGGTGATAACAAATAAAAGCGTCTTTCGTTCATTAAAAAAACGAAAGACGCTTAATTTTTTTACTTTATTACTTTTAAATCACTTCCAAGCCCAAACTCTTATTGAAATAGTGATAAAGATTATTAAAATCGCGGAGCGCACGATTCAAAATTAACGGAAGCTGCGGAATATCGCTCGTGTTGACGATCAGATTCAGGTTGCGCAGAAAAGCTTCGTGCGCGTTCATTGTCGTGCCGCCGTCTTCGAGCGAAACGAGATACAAACGCCGTCTTTCCGAAGAATACATCGCGTTTGCCTTTTGTTGTAAAATCGCCGCGCCGCCGAATTCAGCCGCGAAATCGGGCGAAAATATCAAGATTTCGGTTTTTCCTTCGCGCAGACGTTCGTTTGCCTGCGCCGGGGTTTGCGCGATGTAAACCTTGTAGCCGTTGTCGGCAAGCAGTTTCGCCACGTCGTCGCGGCGTTGTCCGAGGCAGAGCAGAACGCGGCGCGGTTTGTCGCCTTTGTCGTCGTCCGCGTCGAGAATCTTATTTTGCACGTTCAATGCCGACATCAGCGAACGAAGCGCGTTATTGATCTGAAATTCGGATTCTTTTGCCGCAAATTCGCCCGCGCCGTTTTCCACCGCCGGAGCAGGTTTGTTTTCCGCAAGCTGTTGAACCGTCGCCGAACCCGTTCCTCGCGCGCCTTTGTTGACGCGGATCAAATTTTGACAACGCGGACAGCGAACCGTGAAATTTCCGCTCGGAATTTTCGATTCGTCGAGTTGAAGTGAAACTGAGCAATTATCGCAGCGAATTATCATAAAAATATTTGTTCGTAGTTTGTGGTTCGTGGTCGGTTGTTCGTTGAAATTGTCGAAAAAATCAAGTTTGGTAAAACTCAATCAGCAACGAACGACGAACCACGAACAACCAACTAATCTATTCAATCATATCCAAAACCGAGTGATTGTTGACGGGTTGCGGAAGCGTCACGCCGAGCTGCTGCTGCGGTGTGACCGCGTTTGCATAATCTTCGGTTGACGACAAACCTTTGAGTTGCAGTAAAAGATTGTTTTGATTGGTCGCAAACGAAAGTCCGTCTTCGAGCGTGATGATCTCTTTTTCGATCATCTTGCGAATCACCGAATCGAAATCCTGCATTCCGTCGAGCTCGCCGTCGCGCATTGCGTCGAGCAATGTTTTCCCGTCCGTTTCGCCCTTTTCGATATATTCACGCGTACGCGGATTCGATTTCAAAACTTCGACCGCCGCGACGCGACCTTTGCCGTCGGCACGCGGAATCAAGCGTTGCGAAACGATGTAACGGAAGGTTTGTGCAAGGCGTGTGCGGATGATCTTTTCTTCGTTTTTCGGATACAAACCGATGATACGGTCAACCGTTTTCGAAGAGTCGATCGTGTGCAGAGTCGAAAGAACCAAGTGACCTGTTTCCGCGGCTTCGAGCGCGATTTCGGTCGTTTCGAGGTCGCGCATTTCGCCGACGAGAATTACTTTCGGTGCTTGGCGAAGTGCGGCACGAAGCGCGGATGCGAAATCTTTCGTGTCAGAACCGACTTCGCGCTGATTGATCGTGCATTTTTTGTGCGAATGCAGAAATTCGATCGGGTCTTCGATCGTCACGATATGATAACTTTTCGTTTCGTTAATGTGATCGATGATCGCCGCCAGCGTCGAGCTTTTACCCGAACCAGTCGGTCCTGTCAGCAAAACGATGCCGTTGCGAAGCTGGCATACGTCGGCAAGCTGCATCGGCAAACTGAGCGATTGAAAACTCGGGATTTCGTGCGGAATGACGCGCATCACGATCGAAAACGATCCGCGCTGCTGGAAAATGTTGACACGAAAACGGCATCGCGCAGGTAAAGTGTAACTCAAATCCGCCGTTCCCCATTTTGCAAGGTGCGCGGCGGCTTCGGAATTGTCGCGCAAAATCGCCATTGCGATCATTTCCGTTTGATAACCGGTCAATTTTCCTATTCCGAGAGGATTCGCCGCATACAAACTGCCGTTTATTTCAACTTGCGGTTTTTGTCCGGTCGAAAAGTTTAAATCGCTGACATTATCGGAAATGAGCAGCATTTGCTCTATTATCGGTGCTACATCAAGCAAACTCATTGGTTGGAATTA
>DAITPE010000206.1:0-9180 GCA_036833775.1 Pyrinomonadaceae bacterium
ATCACGATGCGGAAATTGAAAAAGAAGGCGTTGATACGGGATTGAAGGCGATCAATCCGTTTTCGGGCGAAGAATTGCCGATCTGGGTTGGAAATTACGTGATGATCGAATACGGAACGGGCGCGGTGATGAGCGTTCCGGCGCACGACGAACGCGATTTTGAATTTGCGAAAAAATATCGTTTACCGATTCGTCAAGTCATTTCCGAACCGCATCTGGTTCACGAACACCAACAAATGCAGGCACTTGCGCTCGAACAAGCATTTTCCGATTACGGCGTTTTGGTGCATTCGGACGATTGGAACGGAAAAACTTCGGACGATGCGAAAAAGGCGATGACCGAATTTGCCCGAAAACATAATTTCGGCGAAGGCGCGACGACTTATCGTTTGCGCGATTGGGGAATTTCGCGCCAACGTTTTTGGGGTTCGCCAATTCCGATTATTTATTGCGATTCGTGCGGAATCGTTCCCGAAAAATACGAGAATTTGCCAGTCGAATTGCCGCAGGAAATGACGCAAGAAGGAAATGACCGCTCGCCGCTCGGAAACGATCCGAATTTCGTCAACACGATTTGTCCGAACTGCGGTGAAGCGGCAAAACGCGAGACCGACACGATGGATACTTTTGTCGATTCGTGCTGGTATTATTTTCGTTATCTCGATCCGAAAAACACGGAAATGCCGTTCGATCCTAAAATCGCGGAATATTGGTCGCCCGTCGATCAATACATCGGCGGCGACGATCACGCCGTGATGCATTTGATCTACACGCGTTTCTGGACAAAAGTGATGCGCGACATTGGTTTGGTAAAATTCAACGAACCTGTCAAACGTCTTTTGACGCAGGGAATGGTCGTCGGCGAAACGTTTTTCGATTTGATTCCGAATCCCGATGAACCCGAAAGCGCAGGAAAACGTCAATATTTTCCGCCATCGAGCGTTTCGGTCGAACGCGACGCGAAAGGAAAAATTTTGACAGCAAAATCGGCGGACGGAACAATTTTGAAATCGGCGATCGAAAGAATGTCGAAATCGAAAGGAAACGGTGTTGACCCGGACGAAATGGTCGAAATCTACGGCGCAGACGCGGCGCGTTTGTTCGTTTTGTTTGCGGCTCCGGCTGAAAACGAATTGGTTTGGAACGAATCGGGAATCGAAGGCGCAACTCGATTTTTGCAAAGAGTTTGGCGGTTTGTTTATAAATGGAATTCCAAATTTCAGATTGCAGATTCCAAATTTCAAACAGAAGATTTTTCAGCAGATGCGCGAAAATTGCGGCAGAAAACGCATCAATCTATCAAACGCATCACCGAAAATTTTGAATCTTTGCAGTTCAACACGCCAGTCGCAGCTTTGATGGAATTGTGCAACGCGATTTATGAATTTAAAGTTGAACCGGAAACGGCAAGCGAAACGGACGTTTTTGCGATTCGTGAAGCGGTCGAAAGCTTGATCTTGATGCTCACGCCTTTTGCGCCGCACACGGCTGAAGAATTGTATTCGGTCTTGGTCGGCAACGAAAGCGGGATTTTGGCAAACGGCGCACGTTTTCCCGAATTCAGCGAAGAATTGGCGAAAGCCGACGAAATCGAAATTCCGGTGCAGATCAACGGCAAACTGCGTTCGCGCGTCGTCGCTTCGCCCGATGCTTCGAACGAAGAACTCGAAAAATTGGCATTGGCTGACGCGAAAATCGTCGAACAAACAAGCGGCAAACAAGTCGTAAAAATAATCGTCGTGCCGAAACGACTGGTAAATATTGTCGTGAAAGGCTGATTTTCGAGCAAAAAAATGAAAACGCGGTCGAGTTTATCTGGAACTCGCCCGCGTTTTCGCATTTTACCTTGCTTGAAAGACGCAAAAAAACTAAAATCTTTAGTCATAAATAATGTTCGACTGTTGTTTTATTTGCGGTATCTAAACATTGAAGGGAAAAGTTGAAACATTTTCTGCCAAAGCCCGAAAGTAAAAAATGAAAGAGTGTCAGCATTGCAAAAAGTGTTATACGGATGATGTGAACGTCTGTCCGACGGACGGAATGCCGACGCTTCATACGCTCAGCGGCGAACCCGTTTTGGAAGGGAAATATCACCTCGAAAAACGGCTCGGTCAAGGCGGAATGGGCGTTGTTTACTGCGCGAAACACGCTTATCTGAAAACTCAGCACGCCATCAAAGTCATTCTTCCCGATCTCGTCGGAAACGATCCGCAATTGGTGACAAGATTTCGTCAGGAAGCTTTAGCTGCCGCCGCGATTCGTCATCACAACGTCGTCGGCACGACCGATTACGGCGTTGTAAACGGAAAAATGCCGTTTCTCGTGATGGAATACGTTGAAGGCGAGTCTTTGCACGATCTGCTTCAGCGCGAAGGCAGGCTTTCGCCCGAAAAAGCTCTGGAGTTGATTTCGGCAATTTGCGCGGGAATCGGCGCGGCGCATCATCAGGGAATCGTTCACCGCGACCTAAAACCGCTCAACATAATGATTTGCAAAGACAAGCCGAGTCTTTCCGATGCCGTCAAAATTCTCGATTTCGGACTTGCAAAGATCAAATCCGGCGAGCTTTTAGGTTCATTTATTCAGGCGCAAACGACAGGATTAATGGGTTCGCCGTATTATATGGCACCCGAACAATGGTCGGACGAAGAGCCGGATGCGCGTTCGGATATTTATAGTTTGGGTGTGATGCTTTTTCAGATGATCACGGGCGATGTTCCTTTCAAAGGTTCTTCGATTCCGGCGATCATGAAAAAACATCTTTACGATCCGCCGCCGACTTTTGCCGAAATGGGCGTAAATCTTTCGCCGCAGATCGAGCTTGCGGTTCGTCACACGCTCGAAAAAGACCCGAAAAAACGAACGGCAACCGTCGAAATTATGGTCGGCGAATTGCGAAACGCGGTCGGACTTCCGACGACTTCTTCGATGTCGAATGCTTCGGTTTCGGTTTCATCGTTGAGCGTTCTGACAAATCCGCCGAAAGCGAAAGTGTTTATCAACAATATCGCGGTCGGTCAAAGCAAACCCGACGGTTTATTGTTTTTAGAAGGTATTCAAAGCGGAAATCATCATTTGCGCGTCAGCCACGACGGTTTTGAAGATTGGGAAGACGAAGTATTTTGCGACGGAAAACCGCGTCAAGTCGTTGCCGAACTTCGAGCGTCAAAAAAAGATGAATTTGCGATTCCGAAACCCGAAATTCTTAATTCGCTTAATATCCAAACACCGCCGCCGCAAAATATTCAGCCGAATTTTGCACAGACGCAGCCGGCGCAAAACGAATTCAATCAAACGAAACCGCAAACTTGGAAATCGAGCACACCCGAAGTTTTTGTCGAATCCGTCGAAAAGAAAAAATCCGCTTTTTCTCCGCTTTTGTTGGGAATTATTGGAATTGCGGGTTTATTGATACTTGTTATAGGTGGATTTACAGGTGCTTATATGCTCGGTTTCATCGGCAGCGGAAAAAACGTTGGCGGTAATAACACGTCGCCGACACCGAGCGTATCGCCGAGTTTGACAAATATTCCGAAAGCCGAAATGGTCAAAATTCCGGGCGGCACGTTCAAAATGGGACGCAATGACGGCGATGTCAAAGAACGCCCCGAACACAGTGTGACGGTCAAGGATTTTTCGATGGATAAAAACGAAGTGACGAATGAAGAATATCTCGCGTTCGTGACCGAAGCGAATTATCCCGCGCCGAATCATTGGGTAAACGGAAAACCTGTTCAGGGAACCGAAAGATTTCCAGTTCGTTTCGTCTCTTTTGACGATGCGGAAAATTTTGCCAAATGGCGTTCAAAACGCGACGGTTTGACTTATCGGCTTCCGACCGAAGAAGAGTGGGAATATGCGGCGCGAAACGGTGCAAAGAACAATCTTTATCCGTGGGGCGATAAGTTTGAGGACGCAAATACCGTGATGAATATTCCCGATTCCGAACCCGCAATCGTCGGTTCAAAACCGAACGGACGCAATATGTGGGGCGTGGTCGATCTAATCGGAAATGTTTGGGAATGGACTTCGACGGAAATTGCTCCGTATCCCGGAAGCGGTGCGGAAGTTCAAAAATCGGCGGAAAAAAGAATCGTTGTGAGAGGCGGTTCGGCACATGAAAATCCGGCAAGATTAAATATAACATCGACATTTCGCGCTGATGTTTCCTTCAAACAGAAAGAGAAAACGCTCGGTTTTCGGCTGGCTCGTTCGGAATGAAACTCGGCAGGAGTTAAATAAATGAAAGGATTTTCTTTATACGGCAAAATTTTACTGGCATTCGGTTTGTTTTTTTTGACAGGTTCGGCTTTCGGACAGGATTTGGGCAGCAGCAACGGCTTATTTCGTTCACCGAATCCGAAAACTGCTTCAAAACCGAGTGCATCAAAACCGAGTTCTTCAAATTCAGCTTCGGCTAAAAAATCATCTGCAAGTTCGACATCGTCAAAAAAGACGACGGTTGCAAAATCAACAAAACCGCCTGTAAAAGAAAAATCTACAAACAATTCCAGAACCAAGACCGGCGAAAGAAATTCGACTGCTTCAGTTAAGCGAACAACGCCGAAAACAGTTGCAAAATCAACAAAAACCGTAAATATTCAGCCTTCTCAAAATATTGGAAAAACAACGGTTAAACCGTATTCCGAGGAAAACATCGTGATCACCGTCGGTCAGCCGTCGGCGGATTTCAACGAGCAGTTTGAAAAAGCGATCGAAGAAGGAAATCAAGCCCGCGACGACCGCGAATATACGAAAGCCGAAGCCGCTTATTTGCGCGCGCAAAGCTTGAAAAATACGGATTCACGCGCCGTTTACGGACTCGGCAATCTTTTCAGCGATCAACAGCGTTGGGAAGAAGCCGAAAATTCGTATCGAACCGCCACACAGTTAGAACCGAACGCGCCGGAACCGTATATTGCGCTGAGTTTTGTACTGACACAGCCGATCGTCGGCACAACGCTTTCGGAACGCTACGCCGAAGCCGAAAAAATGGCACGGCAGGCGATTCAATTGGATAATCAAAACGCGCTTGCCTACGATCAATTAGGCGTTGCGCTCGAGCTTCGTGGAATCATTTCCGACGAAACCGTCAATGCATATAAACGCGCGATTCAGATCGATTCGGAATTTGCACTTGCTTACGCGCATCTCGGCAGGCTTTACCGACGCAAAGGTCAGATCAATGATTCTTCAGCCGCGTATCGAAACGCGATCACGCTTTCAAACGACGTGCCGACGATGATCTTGGTTGCAGACGTAATGCAGTCACAACAGCGTTACCTGGAATCCGAACAGCTTTTACGCCGCGCATTACGTCAAGACCCGAAAAATCCGACCGCGCTTTTCCTGCTCGGACGCGCTTTGACGACACGCGGAAATTTTGACGAAGCCGAAAAGGTTTTGAACAAAAGCGCAGAAGTCAGCCCGAACAATTTCGTTTCGTATATGCTTTTGGGTTCGCTTTATGCGCGTCAAAATAAATTCGACAATGCCGAAAGTGCCTTACGCAGAGCATTAAGGGTTGTTTCGATGAATGAGAAAAAACGTCTTGCACAAGAATTTGAAGTTGTCGGTGACGGATATTTGCGAAGCGGAAAAACGACTGACGCGGCGAGAGTTTATCGGCAAGCGATCGAATTAGACCGCGAAAAATCGAGTTTGTCGTCGAAATTGGCAAAAGTGCAGGGAAGTTAGAAAGCGAAAAATTAATGACATTTTTACCGGAAAAATGTTGGCATATTTGAATTAAAACGATAAACTTAGGAAGTGGAAATTCGGATTCCTCAAATTTATAAAAAACGATCCGATTTTCCGCTTTTTCCCGCGCTAAACAATTTTTTTTATCCAAAAACGTAAATTTTACTGAAAACCGAATGCCATTAAGTGTATTAGTTGGAAAACGATACGCCGAAAGCGCAAATTTAACGAAGAGGTTTTCAGACAAATGTCAGTCGCAACAGCCAGAAGAAAAAAGATGCTTTATTGTCCCAAATGTCAAAAAACTTACGAAGACGGTTCGCAAAGATTTTGTATTAATGACGGTGGACGTTTGCTGCCCGCGCAAAATATGTCGAAGGCGGAAAACAAACAAACGGGCGTTTTTACGAATCTGCTCGGCAGGATCGAACCGAACAAAGAACGCGATGAAAAACTCGCTTCGATCCCGCGTTTCGTTAAGACGGAACAAACGCCTTTGCCGAAGTTTCAGCCGCCGAAGGACAGCAAACTTTTCAAAGACGACAACGACATCGAATTGGAATTAGAACTCGATCCGCCGAAACCGATCGAAAAGCCGAAGCAAACATTTGCGCCGATCAAACCTGAAACGCCGAAGATCAAACAGGAAATTCCGATCTTAAAAGAAGAATTACCGAAACCCGCGCCGCGTCTGATCAAACCCGAAGAAATTTCAAGCGGACAAGCACCGCTCGGCGACCGCCAGATAAATCCGGCGGGAAGACTTGCGCTGACGCTTGAAAACCCGCGCGTTTTGCTCGGTCAAACCGTCAAAGGACGTTATCATATCATCCAAATTTTAGGTTCGGACGATTCGGAAATTTCGTATCTTGCCGAAGACAAGCTCGGCAGCAATAAAAAAGTATTTCTGCGCGTTTTGATGGACGAAGGCACGAGCGATGAACTTACGCGTTCGATCTACGCAGAAGAAAGAACTTCGCTTTCGCTGGTCAATCATCCGAATATTGCGCGAGTCGTAGATTCGGGCGAAATGCCTGAAGGCAAACCGTTTGTCGTGACGGAATATGTCGAAACGGATTCGATTAGAAAACTTTTGCAAAAGACCGGACAATTGAATGTTTTAAGAACGGCGCGCATCATTCGCCAAACGGCTTATGCTTTGAGCGAAGTTCATCAAAACGGAATTTTACACCGCAATTTGAAGCCTGAAAATATTCTGCTTTCCGTTTCCGAAGCCGGAACCGAACAAATAAAATTAACGAATTTCGGCGTTTCAAACAGCAAACGAAAAGAAAACGTAACCTACAAAGCACCGGAAATTTTAGAAGGAAAAACAGCGACATTTGCAGGCGATATTTATTCGTTGGCAGTCATCGCTTACGAAATGCTGACCAATCGTTTGCCGTTTCACGGCGCGAACACACGCGATCTTTTGAAACACGAACGCGAAGGTTTGACGGTTCATCCGACGAATTTGCGGCTCGATCTTCCGCCGTTTGCCGACGAAGTTTTGGAAAAGGCTCTTTCTTACGATCCGATGAAGCGTTATCCGAAAGCCCGCGATTTCGGCGATGCGTTTTTCAACGCGCTGACGACCGCCGCCGCTTGGGATAAAAAAGAAGAAACAACGGACGAAAAACTCGAAATTCTTCCGCCGAAGAAAGAAGAAATTGCGTTTGCGCCGATCGTTGAAAAAGAACCGCAAATCGAAATCGTTGAAGAAAAAACGGAAGAAGAAACTCTTCAAATTCGCGGAGATTCGCAAATTGAAATCGAAGAGATCGTTTTAGACGAACCGCAGACTGAAATCGAAGATATTTCACCGATCGTTGCGGATATTCATATCACGCCGCGTTCGGAAGAAAAGGCAGAAGCTGAAGAAATCGAAGCCGATGAAGAAGAAGTTATCGCATCGAAACCGATGAGCGAAGCAACGTGGACGCGCCGTTCGCCCGAACCGCCGAAAACTTCGATCGCTCCTTTGTTTTTGATCTCGATGCTCGGTTTGGCGTTGATTATGGCGGGAATTTGGGCTTTGTATTATTTCTTGAATCGCTCGCACCAACCCGAAGCAGTAAACAATACGCCGACAACGGCAGTGACACCGATCGCTGATAATTCGGCGGCAAATACGGACATCGGAATTCAAGATTTAGAAGTTCCGCCGCTTCCGCGACAGATTTCGCAGCCGCCGAATACGGCATATTTTCAAAACAGTAAAACCGAAGCAAAAGGTGATCTGCTGAAAAATTTCCTGCCGTTTACGCTTTATTATCCGAAAGATTGGAAAGTGAACGAAACCGCACCGAGCGAAAAAGCCGGAACACGCGGAAAGTTTTTAGACATTTCGCGCAAAACCGAAGCCGGAGTTCCGATCGAAAATATGCTCGTCAGCTATTATGACAGCAAGGGAACTTTCAAGGATGACAAAGCTAATTTCCCGAAATTGGTGAAAGAAACGAACGAAACTTTGACCAAGATCATTCCGAATTATATGAAGTTTTCCGAAGGCGAAACGAAGATAAACGGTTGGAAAGCTTATGAAGTGAAATTTCAAGGCGGCGGTGAAACCGCAAACGGTGAAAAATTGATCGTTTGGGGCAGAAGAGTTTTCATTCCCGTTTCGCGTCCGGGCATCAAAAACGGTTACGAGATCACGATGCTCGCCACGTCGAAATCGAACGACGTGAAAAGCGTTGACGAAGTAGGTGTCAAAGGCGAATTGGCACAGATTCTCGAAACTTTTGAGCCGATTCAGAATTATTAAAAAGTTGTAAATTAAAAAGCAGAAAAGGCGAAAGACTCAAAAACTTTCGTCTTTTCTGCTTTTTTTGAAGCCAAAAACTTCCACAGATGACGAAAACCTCATCTGAGTGAAGTTGAACCTTATACAGATGACGAAAACGTCACTCAGGTGAGTTTGAACCTTATACAAGTGACGAAAACCTTGCTCAGATGACGATTTCGTCGCTGAAATGAGGAAATCGTCACTCAGATGACGATTTTGTCGTTTATATGAGGTTTGAGTTTTGCAAATAACTTTTCACTTTTTCCTTTTCACTCTTCTAATAAAACCTTTGATGCGTTAAAATTATCGCAACTTTCAGTTTCGACCAATAAAAAGATGAAAATCGTTTTAGCCGAAGAGCGCACAGGCGAAAGTCTTCCCGAACAATCATTTAATCAAAACGTCATCCGCTTCGGACGCGACCGGAACGAATGCGAAATTGCGTTCGACAATGCGCAGTTTCCGATGGTTTCGCGCAAACACGCCGAACTTCGTGCGCAGGACGGCAAATGGTTTCTGGTCGATTTGAATTCTAGTTACGGAACTTTTCTCGACGGGCAAAAAGTTTCCGCGCCGCAAAATATTTCGTTCGGAAATCGTATTCAATTCGGCGTAAACGGTCCGATCTACCGCGTCGTTTGGTTTGAAGTGACCGAATCGGGCTACAATTTTCAGCAAAAACAAAAATCATC
>DAITPE010000207.1:0-9149 GCA_036833775.1 Pyrinomonadaceae bacterium
AACATTTACGAAATCGTTGTAATCTAACGAACAATTTAATCCAACGTGTTTCAGATGATCGGGCAGGCACAAGACCTGCCCCTACATTTTTCGGCACAAGACCTGCCCCTACATTTTTATGTCCGCCCGCAATTAAATTTTGGCAGATGCTCTTAGCAGTTGGCAGATGCTCTTAGCAGTTGGCAGATTGAATTATCTTTTGGTCAGATGCTTTTAGCACTTGGTCAGGTGCTTTTAGCGCGTGGTCAGATTCAAATAGTCTTTGGCAGATGCGTTTAGCGCGTGGTCAGATGCGTTTAGCGCGTGGTCAGATGCAATTATCCTTTGGTCAGATTCAAATAGTTTTCGGCAGTTGTGTTTAGCGGATAACAGATAACGAATATTGATTTTTTTCGTTATCAGTTATCAG
Organism: Pyrinomonadaceae bacterium; assembly: GCA_036833775.1. Taxonomy (GTDB): domain Bacteria; phylum Acidobacteriota; class Blastocatellia; order Pyrinomonadales; family Pyrinomonadaceae; genus JAJQRF01. Next base: position 410 of record DAITPE010000207.1, read on the forward strand.
TTATCCGTTATCCGTTCTCACTTATCCGTTATTCCAAATTGAATTTCGGCGCAAAACTTGAAACAATCTAAATCTAATATTTAATTGAAAAAGGGGAAGTTTATGGCAAACGAAAAGAACAATTTTTTTAACGACAGCGAAAAAGACACGACCGCGACCGGACGCGATCTGCCGAACGGTGACGGAACCATCGGCGACGAAGAAATTCAGGCGATCACGGACGACGGCAAAGGCAAGCCGACCGGACAAGATCATTCGACCGAAGATTACGAAAAATCGATGCCGACGAGCGGAGTCGGCGCGGTGCAAAACAACTCGGATACGACGAGCGACATCGCAGATATAAAAGAATAAAATAAAACAGAGTCGGACAAACTTCAGTTTGTTCTATTCAACGCAAACTTCTTTTGAACGAAACGAAGCCGAATTTTGTTGAATTAAGCTTTTTGAACAAACTGAAGTTTGTCCGATTGAAATATAAAATTATGGAATTTAAAGACGTAGAATCACAATTGGAAGGCATCAACGAATTATTTGAAGCCGCACGTACGGAAGACGGCTGGAATCTCGATGAAGAAATGCTGTTCAGCTATTATTTTATCGACACGGACGTTGATAAATTGGAAAAATTAGGATTAAAACTCGACGAAGAAGGCTTTGATTACATCGGCGTTTACGAACTGAGCGAAGAAGATTCGGACGAACCTTCGGGCGAATTTATGCTGCATATCGACAAAACCGAAATCCACACGCCCGAATCTCTGGCGCAAAGAAACGTCGAACTGCAAAAGCTCGCCGAAGAAAACGGCATCGAAACCTACGACGGCTGGGAATTCGGCGAAGTCGGCGACGACGATGACGAATTTGCCGACGACGAGTTTGAAGACGAAGACGAAGACAAGTAAAAAGTAAAAATTAATAAGTAAAAAGGCAAAAGCTCGGCGCATTTCGGGCTTTTGCCTTTTGGTTTTTGCCCACGAAATACACGAAAGGACACGAAAGAAAAACAAAAACATTATAATTTCTTTTTTTCTTCTTTTTTTCGTATTTTTCGTGTGTTTCGTGGGCAAATCTTCCCAATCGTGTAAAATCGAAACTTACGGATGAGAGAAAACAGGGAAGCAAACCGCATCGAAAGCGTCAAAGTTTTAAGGCTTTGGGAAATGATCTTTTTGGGCAAAGGAACTTTTGCGCGAAGGATAATTCACGCGTTTATTTCGATCGCGCTGCGACTTTTTTTTCGGCGCATCGAAGCGGTTAATGTCGAAACCGTCCCGAAAAACGGCGCGATCATCTTTGTTTTGAATCATCCGAACGGCTTGGTCGATCCCGCGCTCGTTTTCGTTTCGCTTGCACGGCGCGTTTCTTTCTTAGCCAAATCGACGCTTTTCGACATTCCCGTTGCCGGATATTTGCTTCGCCTTTTCGAGATTTTGCCCGTCTTTCGGCGCGTTGACGCAACCGGAGATATGCAGAAAAACGTGCAAACATTCCAAAATTGTTACGAACTGCTCGCCCAAAACCGCTGTATCGCCATTTTCCCCGAAGGAATTTCGCACAACGAAACAAAACTCCAACCGATCAAAACCGGCGCGGCGCGGATCGCTTTAGGCGCGTTGGGATTCGGGGAAAATAAGAAAGGAGTAAAGGAAGACGATGCGAAAGGGCGACAAAGCGACGGCGAGAATTTGTCAGTACCACCTGCGTTAGCGGGTGGCTCAAACGAAAGAGAAGTGTCAATTGACGATCAAACGGCAAATCCGCAATCCAAAATCCCAAATCCGAAATTAAATATCATGGCAGTCGGTTTGTATTACACCTCGAAAACTTCGTTTCGCAGTGAAGCGTTGATTCGTTACGGCGAGATTATCGAGGTCGAACCCGTCGAATTGGACGAAAACGGTGAACCGCCGCGCGAAGCCGTTTACGCGCTCAATGAAAAGATCGAAAACGCGCTCAGAAACGTGACTTTGAATCTCGAAACGCAAAACGAACTCGACGCGATTCTCAAAGCCGAAGCCTTATTTTCATCGGTTTACGAAAATCTTTTGTTCAAAAATACGCTCACGCAATCGTTCGGACGTTTGCAGGATTTAGCGAAAAAATATCAACTCTTAGCGCAAAATGACCCGCAAAAAATGCGCGAATTAAACGAAAAGATAGGCGCGTATGAAGCAAAACTCGATGCAAGCGGAATCACGGCGGAAAGCCTTTCGGTTTTACAACATCCGACCGCGTATGTGTTCAGATATTTGATTCTGCGCGTGTTGGTTTTACTGATACTTTCGCCGCTTGCAATTATCGGCGCGATCATTCATTCGCCCGCGTATTTTTTCTCGAATCTGCTCGGTCGAACCGTCACGACGCACGACGTTGACGCGGCGGGTTCGTCTTCAAAAATCATCGCCGCAATGATCTTTATGCCGCTGACGTGGCTGATTACGGCTTTGACGTTTCTATATTTTTACGGCTGGCAGCTCGCGCTTTTGTCGATTCCGCTCACGATTTTGTGCGGCTACATCGCTCTTCGCTCGTCGGAAACGCTGATAGATTTGAATGTTTGGATAAAATCCGCGTGGCTTTTATTTCGCCAACGCGCCTTGTTCTTGCGTCTTTTAGTTCAGCGCGAAACCTTGCAGAAAGAAATCGGCGAGATCGTCGAAACCGAAAAATGAAAATATTTTTAACGACAATTTTTGCGCTCGTCTGTTTCGCGCTCAATTCGATTTTGTGCCGCCTCGCGCTCAAATCCGACGAAATCGACGCGGCATCTTTTACCGCGATTCGTCTCGTTTCGGGTGCGGTCGTTCTGTTTGTCATCAACTTTTTAGTCAACAAAAACAAAGAAAAAACGAAAAGCGGAAGCTGGTCATCCGCCGTTTATTTATTCGTTTACGCGATCTGTTTTTCGTTCGCATACATAAATCTGACGACCGGAAACGGCGCGCTGATCTTGTTCAGCACTGTCCAATTCACGCTCATCGCCATCGCGCTTTACAAAGGCGAAAGACCGCATCGGCTTGAATGGTTAGGTTTTTTGCTCGCATTCGGCGGATTGATTTACTTGGTTTTTCCCGGACTTTCCGCGCCGCCGTTTTTCAGCTCGGCATTGATGTTCTGCGCCGGAATCGCGTGGGGATTTTACACTCTGAACGGCAAAAACAGCACGAATCCGATCGGCGACACAGCAGGAAATTTTCTGCGCGCCGTGCCGTTTGCCGTTCCGATTCTTTTGATATTTTTATCGCAAACTCATCTTTCCGAAAAGGGGATTTTGCTCGCCGTTTTGTCGGGTGCAGTCGCGTCGGGCATTGGCTACACGGCTTGGTATGCGATTCTCAAATTTCATACGGCAACCCGCGCCGCGATTTTGCAGATTTCCGTTCCGGCATTTGCCGCGCTCGGCGGCGTCATATTTTTGGCGGAAAGTTTGTCGTTTCGTCTGATTTCGGCGAGCTTCCTGATTCTCGGCGGCGTTGCTTTAGCGATTTTCGGGCGGAAAAAGTTTTAATTTTTTAAGAATTCGGCGATCAGCGAATACCGTTTGTAAAGCGGTTTGACGGTTAATTTTCCAACGAGTTTTTTCTCCAAACTTTCTAAAAACGGAATCAATTCTTCGGGATGTTTGACGTGAAATTGTTTGAGCCACGAAGTCAAAAGTTTGCGAAACCAATTCGGCAAAGCCTTCTGATCGTAAAAATCGACAATATAAAGCGTTTTGCCCGATTGCAGATTTTCGAGCGCGTTTTCGATCGATTCTTTCCAAGGCGGAATGATCGAAACGGCGTAACTGAAAAAAGCCGCGTCGAATTTTTCGCCGAGTTCAAAAGTTTTATCGAACGTAAAATCGTCGGCAAGCGCAGTGCGAAGCGTGATATTTTTGATGTTTTTCGCGTCGATTTTCGCTTGCGCCGTTTTCAACATTTCCGCCGAAGCGTCGAGTCCGAAAAAGTTTGTTTTCGGATATTTTTGCGCTAAAATAATCAAATTTCGCGCCGTTCCGCATCCGATTTCCAAGACATTTTCGCCTTCTGCAATCTTCATCTCAGCGATCAATTTATCGCGTCCGAGCAGATAATATTTGCGCGTCAAATCGTAGAAATATCGCTGATAACGATACATTTTATCCATTCGCTCAAATGGATTTGGGATTTGGGATTTGGGATTTGGGATTGGTTCGGAATTCACGTTAGTTTTGTTTTTTGCCGTATTCTTTGAGCGATTCGAGCGCGTTTTGACGGACTTTGTTTTGCAGAAAACTTGACCAGCCGAGTAAAGTTCCGCTCAATCCTAAAGCCTGTTTCGACCATTTCCAGAAATCGAAAGTGTCGCGGTGACGAAATATTTTGCCGTCTTTGAACTCGAATTCGGCGTGAATTTCGTTGTGAACTTGTCTGCCGGTTTTGCTGAAAAGATAATCCGCCGTCCAATCCGCCGCGCCTTTTTCGCCGTTCGCTTTTACGTTTGAAAAATTGATTTTTATATTTCCTTTTGAGCGTTCGACGAGCATTCGCCACATATTTTTCACCTGTTCGCCTTTCAATAAACCGAAAGCCGGATCGGAAAATTCTACGTCGTCGTGATAACACGCGACCATCGATTCGGCATCGTTTCGCGCGAACGCTTCGTAAAATGTGCAAATCAGCTTTTCGTTTTCCATTTTCTAAATATTTTGAAATTCGGCTTTGTTTTTGGCGTGACGAATTCGTGATTTGGTTAATTTTTCGCTTAAATCGTCGTGCAATTCTTCAATATTTGAACTTTGCAGTTGATTTTCGATTTCCAAACTTTGAAACGCAAGGCGCAGCATTCCGACGGCTTGCGGAACGATTCTGCCTTGTTCCCAACGTGCGATCGTATTTCTTTCAACGCCGAAAATTTCAGCTAATTGGCTTTGTGTTAAATTTAAGGCGATTCGTTTTTCTTTAATTTCTTCGGGCAACATTTTATTTTTCTTCCATTTATGTTAGAAAGAAAGGAGTGCAAGGGATTTCTCCCTCGCGGGTTCAGTTGCGATCTTGTGTTTCAGACAATTTCACAACCATTTCTTCAAGCCGTTTGACACGCAAGCGCAAGAGTTCGATTTCCTGCTCTTGAATATCGGCACGTTCGGTTAAAATAAACAGAACTTCCAATATTGCTTGAAGCTGTTTCTCGATGTTTGAATTCATTGAGAAACCTCCTTTCTTTCAATTATCAAAGGCAAAGCCCTTGACGCTGTAACTATACTTTATGCGTAGTTAAAAGTGCAAGGGCTTTTCTTATTTCAAAATATAGAGATGAAATCCGCCGTAGATCGAAGCGCGGTCTTGTTTGAAAAGTTCTTTGGAAAAATCTGCTTCGTAAACAAATTTTTCGCGCAAATCTTTCGGCAGATTCGTTTCGATCGGCGAAGTTGCGCCGGCGGTTCGGAAAATTATCCGCGAATTCTTTTCGCCTTTGTCGGCGATCGATTGCCAAAGTTCGGTCATTGTTTCGGCGTTCATCCAATCTTGCGCGTCCAGAAAGATGAAACGATTGAACGAATTTTTCGCCTTCGTTTTTATCTCATCCGTGATCGAACCGATTTTTGTGTTAATTTTTTCGGCATTTGATTTTAGTTTCGCGTAGTTTTCTTCCTTCAAATATTCGGGAATCGCCTGGCGGTTTTCGGTGTCGTATTTTCGGGCAAAAGCCTGCCACGCGAAATAGTTTTCGTAGATCGGATAATCGGTCGCAAGGCGTTTCGTGCGTTCGCGGTAAACGTCGATGATGCTGCCGCTGTCGCCTAAATCCTTTTTTAATTCGTCGTATTGCTGCGGCGGAATTCCCAGACCGAACATCGTCACGGGCAATTTGCCGACGGTTTTGATAAAGAACGTGTCGAAAAACGGATCGATGTATTTCGCGTAGAGTTTTTCCTGTTCTTCGGGCGATTTTGCCTTTAACACTTCTTCGGGTTTTAAGCCTAAAAGATGCGAAAATTTGTGGAAAAACCTGAGAAAATAACCGTTGCGCGAATGTTCGTAAAGTCCGCCTTTTTTGAAAAAATTGATGCGCTTGCCGTGTCTTAGTTTGCTCAAACCCGAATTCGATTCCCAAAATTTTCGCGTGTTTTCGTCCAAGCTCGGCGCGACGTATTTTTCGTAGTTTTCAATGTTCTTTTCGCTTTTACCGAAGCCGAAAAAGGCGAAAAAGTCTTCGTAACTCGGCAATGCTTTGAGCGCGGCGATTTTTAGGTTCAGTAAATAAATATGATGCCGATTGAGATCGACTGCCGTGACGGATTCGGGATTTTCGAGCAGATAATTGAGCGCGTTGCAGCCGCCGGATGAAATCGTCACGACGCGCGAATTTTCGTCCAACTTCAAGGCTTGCAGATCGACGCGCGGGTCTTCCCAGATTTGATTGTAAACGAACGCGTCAAACCAAACCGCAAAAAGTTTTTGCAAAATAGACTGCTTTTTGGAAACTTCTTTTTGTTTGACCGCGCCGAGAACTAAATCTTGTTCTGAACTCATAAAGTTTTTGAGTCCATAGTCCGTAGTCCATAGTCCTTAGTCGAATAACAAAATGACTAAGGACTATGGACTACGGACTATGGACTTATTCATTTACCATCACTTCAACCGGATCGATCGCGGACGCTTTCCATGCGGGATAAAGCGCGCCGAAAAGGCTTCCGCCGATGGCGATCGCGATTGCCGTGATTATCCAACCTGTACTGAATTTAAAGACCAATTCAAAAACATCGCCGATCAAAAATGAAGCCGCGAAAGCGACGATGAAACCTAATAAAACGCCGAGCACGCCGATCAAAAAAGCTTCGCCTTCGATGACCTTGATAATGAAACTTTTCGACGCGCCGAGCGATTTCAAAATGCCGATCTCTTTGCGTCTTTCCGTGATTGTTGTGTACATCGAAAGCAGCACGAAGATCGTCGAAACGAACGCGCCTAAGCCCACCAGAACTTTTAAAAACGTGCCGAGCGCGGGAATTCTGTCTTGCGCGTCGATGATCAGATCGCGCGTCAGTTGGATTTTATTTCCGGGCAAAGTCTGGTCGATTCTTGCGGCAACTTCGTCAACATTTGCGCCTTGTTTCAGTTTAACGAGAATGTATGAACTTTTATTCTGAACTTGAAGCGCGTCCTGCATCGCCGAAAGAGACATCTTGATTCGTGCGCCCGAAGGCGGCGCGAAAATGCCGACGGCTTTGTAGTTTTTGCCGAAAATCTCGACGTTGTCGCCCAATTTTACCTTTTCGTCTTTCACGTATCTTTCGTCCAAAATCACTTCGTCAACCGCCGTCGCCGCACGACCTTCGACGAGCTTCATATCGTTCATCTTGGCAAAAGGTTCCCAATCGATACCGTCGATTTGCTGCACGCCCCAACGCTGTTTCGCGTTTGCCGTGATGTAGCGAATGACGGGAACGGTCGATTCGACACCTTCGATCTGCAAAAGGCGTTCGGCGTAAGTCGTGGAAACGGAAGTGTTCGAGCTTGAAACGTCCATTCCGCCCGGACGCGTGAAAACGATCTCGGCTTTCCAATTCGCGGCGCGTTTGACCATATCTTCGCTCATTCCTTTCGCGAGTCCGGTAAATAAAACGACGAGCACAACGCCCAACGCCACACCGATCACGCTGATCAACGTGCGAAAAGGACGAACTCTCAAGTTTGCTAAAACCAATTCGAGCATTTTGAAATTATAAAACTTAATTCGACGGAGTTAAAACGGAGAGATTATATTAGCGAAGTTAAAACGAAATGAACGAATTTATAAAAAATCGCCTGAATTTGCGAAAAATCAGCCAAATTTGGCGAAAATCGTCTAAATTAGCCAAAAATCTCGTAAATTTACCGAAAATCACATAAATCCTTCAAAAAATCCATAAATTTGGAGGAAATCAGCCAAATTTGCCGAAAAATCCATAAATCTATAGAAAATCAGATAATTTTGAGAAAAAACAGATAATTTTGAGAAAAAACAGACTGGAGCGCAAGCATCCTTGCTTGCCTTGAGCGTTTGCTTCAAAGGCGAAAAAGCGTTGAGCAATCAAACTTTTGAAAATCTAAACTCAATTACGACGCATTCGCGCCGTTTGCAAGCAAGTTGCTTGCGCTCCAGTCATTAATTTACAAAACTTCGTTGGCGAAATCGTAGGTTTTCGCCTTTTCAATGTCAGTGAAAAGTTCCTTTCGGCGTTGGAAATCTGCATACATTTTGTCGTAAGCAGCGAAAAGATTGTCGGTCGATTTTTCGCGCGTGTTGTCGAGCGCAGTCAAGATCGCGTTGTTTACTTTTCGCGCTCTTAAATCAGGATTTTCGACGATTTCGCGGACAGCTTTCGCAAATTCCGCGCCGGTCGGATTCATCAGCCACGCGTTTTCATCATTTGCATACGAAAGAATTCCACCCGAATTCGGCGCAACCGTCGGTGCGCCCGAAACCATCGCTTCGAGCGGCGCAATGCCGAAAGGTTCCTTCGGATTCGGATGCACGAAAACGTCGCAATTCGCGTAATAATCGGCGAGCGTTTCTTTATCCAAATGTCCTAATTGAACGATCTTGCCGGGAAAATTCTTCGCCGTTTCTTGCTTAAGAAATTCTTTCTGCGGTCCTGCGCCCGCAATTATCAATCGGTAATCGTTTTTAGAATCCTGCGCTAAAAATTTCATCATTTCGGGCAGAAGTTCGATATTTTTTTCGGGCGAAATGCGTCCGGCATAAAGCAAAAATATTGAGTTTGCGGGAA
>DAITPE010000208.1:0-9132 GCA_036833775.1 Pyrinomonadaceae bacterium
ACTTTTCGACATTTCTTCCAAAAACAAAAGGGTTTTGTGCCAAGAAATTTCCAATTCGTCCGCCAAACTCGAAATTTTCGTGATGTCATAGGGAATTGCGACATCGGAACAGCCGATTCTGGCAAAAACCTGCAAATACCGCGCAGTCGAAAGATCGGGACAACTAAAACGTTTTTTTCCTATTTTTAATTCGATTCCGAGTAAAGTGTGATAAATCTCGGCGCGGTGTTCGGTCGGCGAAATGTCGAGATGATACGAACGCGTCCGCTGTGTGCGAACTCTTTCGCGATAGATGAACGGAATCCATTCTTCCTTTAATTTTTCACGAATCTCGACCGGCATTTCCATAATGCTTTTTAACAAGATAACACATTCAAAGATATTTTGAATGAAAGCGAAATTCCGCATTAAATATCAGCGCGGATGATCGAATTTTTCCTGAATCTTGCCGAAATATTTCCCGACGTGAATACCGTCCATCACGGCGTGATGAACTTCGACCGAATGCGGCAGAAGTTTTTTGCCGTTTTCTTCAAACATTTTGCCGAAAACGATGCGCGGAACGGTTTGAAATCTGTCGCGTGTGATGGCATTTTTAAAACTCGTAAACGAAATCCACGGAATTACCGAATAATAAACCAGATCGAGCCGTTCGCTTTCAACGTCGAGCGATTTCAGTTCTTTGTATTTTGCAACGGCGATTTTTCCGGCGCGGTCGTATTCGAAAATGTCTGCTTTATTTTCAAAATAACAAAACGAAAATGTTTCGTCGTCGTTGAGAATCGTCTGCGTGGCGTGAATTTCATCGAATTCGACGGGTTTTTCGTCGATCAAACGAGTCCGAAATTCTCTGATCTCGTTGGCGGCTTTGATCGAACAGAAAAGATTTGCGATGGAAAAGGAAAGATTGTTTTCTTTGCAGAAATTATAAAGTTTGGTCGCGTCGAGGTTTGCCGTGATGTTGAAAAAAGGCTGATCGTAATTTTTGAAATGTTCGTAACTTTGCTTTCTCGCCCAATTTTCAACGTCAACGTATTTCATAAATTTAAATCTAATTTGCCCACGAAACATACGAAAGAAACGAAAGTAAATTAAATAAATTTTTCGTTTTTTTCGTGTATTTCGTGGGCAAAAACACTTACTTGATTTGTGCCGATTGCACAGGAGCTTGTTTTGCGAATCTTTCAATAAAACTGTCGCTGAAAATTCCGAAATAGAAAACGCCCAAGATCGTGATGATCAAAGCGGCGGCAAGTGCGCCCGAAACTTTCGGTTCGAGCCACGAAGTCGTTCTTTCGCGGAAGAACATCACGACGATCAGCCGCAAATAATAATAAGCCGAAATCGCCGAATTGATAACGGCGATGATGACCATTACCGTCAAAAGCGTGCTTCCTGCTTCGAGCGCGGGACGAAAAACCAAAACTTTGCCCATAAATCCGGCGGTCAAAGGCAGACCGAAGAGCGAAAGCATAAAGAGCGAAAGCGAAAACGCGAGAACCGGCGATTTGAAACCGATGCCGTTGTAATCGTCAAATTCGGTGCGTCGGTCGTTTTTCTGTGCGACCAAAGTGACGATTGCGAACGCGCCGAGATTCGTCACGGCATAAGTGAACATATAAAACGCGACTGCCGCGATCGCCGCATCACGCGCTTCGGCGGTTTTCGCAACGCCTGCGCCGATAAATCCGACCATCGCGTAACCTGCGTGCGAGATCGATGAATACGCGAGCATTCTTTTCACGTTGTTCTGAACGATCGCCGCGATGTTTCCGACCGTCATCGTCAAGATCGCCATGATCGTCAAAGCCGTCACCCAAGATTCGTGCAAGTATGAAGAAGCCTGCGAAGTTGCGACAAGCGGAAAACCGAGCACGAAAACGCGGATGAACGAAGCAAACGCCGCCGCTTTCGGTCCGGCTGCCATAAATCCCGTCACAGGTGTCGGCGCGCCTTCGTAAACGTCGGGCGTCCAAACGTGAAACGGAACGGTTGCGACTTTGAAACCGAAACCGATGACCATCATCGCGCCGCCCATCAACAAAAGAGCGGGGAAGTTTGCGCTTCCGACTTTCGCGGCAATCTGCGTGATGTTCGTCGTTGCCGTTGCGCCGTAGGTCAAAGCCATTCCGTAGAGCAAAAATGCCGATGCAAACGAACCGAGAATGAAATATTTCATCGAAGATTCGTTTGATTTCAGATCGGATTTACGCAAACCAGCCATCACATACGTGGCGATCGAGAGCGTTTCGAGACCGAGGAAAATGATCACGAGATCGTTTCCCGCGCCCATAAACATCATTCCGAACGTCGCAAACATCAAAAGCGCGTGATATTCGCCGACGGGAATATTTTCGCGTTCCGTCCAAACCGTCGAGATCAAAACCGTCAAAGCCGAAACGAACAGAAAAACAAGCGTAAAACTCATTCTCAATCCGTCGTTGGCGATCATTCCGTTCCATGAAGTTGCCGGAGCATTTCCCGCTACGGTGATCAAAGCAACTGCGGAAGCCGCCAAACCGATCAGCGAAATCGCGCCTGTGACCATTCGCTGTTTCGGCATAAAACTGTCGTAAAGCATTACGAGAATTCCGGCAAACGCAACGATCATTTCAGGCAAAACTGCCTGTAAACTGACGTTTGGATTAACTAAATCTACTAATAAAATCGTGTTCATTTTACTTTAAATAAAAATGCTCTTAATGTTTTTTGCCGAAATAGTCGAAAATTTTCTCTCCGGCTTTGATCTCTGTTTGTAAAAAATTCTCTTTCGGCGGAATCGGGCAACTGAAACGTTCGCTTCCGTAAGCGCAGGACGGATTGTAAGCCAGATTAAAGTCCAAATTAATCTTTTTATTTTTGCCGATTCTCACGTCCATATAGCGTCCGCCCGCGTATGTTTCCTTGCCGCTCGTCAAATCTCTGAACGGCACGAAAAGAAGATCGTTGTCGCCGGGAATTTCCTTCAAGGTTTCTTCGTCATACTGATAAGCATTTAACAGAAATGTCTGCCCGTTCAGCTTAAATTTCAAAATCCCGTATTTAACGAATTTTCTTAATTTTCCTGACGACGTAGGCATTTGAAAATACTTTTCGTCAGGAGTTCTTTCAAACACCGCCTTGACTCTGAATTTCTTGTCAACGTCGAAATAGTTCAATCCCTTGAAATTTGAAAAATCTTCATCGAGCAATGGCGATTCTTCTTTATTGCGAAATTCTTTATCGCGTCCGTCACGAAAAGTTTTCAAATCGGTCGAACCGTAAAAATCTTGCGCTTGCACCGAAAATGCTGATAAAAGAAAAACTGAAATTGTAAAAACTATCAATTTCATCGATAAAAATTAATGTCCCGAATCATGTGTCTGAGTTTTTACTTCGACTTTTTCGATCGTTCCGCCGGCGCGTTTGTTCAATCTTTCTTCGATCGCCACGACCGATTCTTTCGAGCGGTTCAAAAACGGCGCGGGATAAACACCCATATAAAGCATCAGAAAAAGAAGCGGTGCGATCAGTCCGAGTTCGCGCCAGTTCAGATCGACGAGTTTTTTGTTTTTCGGATTCGTAACTTTGCCGAAGAAAACGCGCTGAACCATCCAAAGTAGATAAACCGCCGCGAAGATCACTCCCGTTCCCGCAAACATCGTCGCGATCCAAGGATGCGAAACCGCTGTCGAAGTCCACATTCCGACCATCGTTAAAAATTCGCCGACGAAACCGTTCAAAAACGGCAAACCGATCGAAGACATCGTGGTAAAAACGAAGATCGCGGTGTAAACCGGCATCACACTCGCCAAACCGCCGTATTCGGTGATCGCGCGCGTGTGTCGGCGTTCGTAAATGAATCCGACAAGCAAGAACAATGCGCCCGTCGAAATGCCGTGATTGAGCATTTGGTAAAGTGCGCCCTGCATTCCGTATTCGGTAAACGAAAACATTCCGATCATCACGAAACCCATGTGCGCGACCGAGGAATAAGCGACAAGTCGTTTAATGTCCGGCTGAACCATTGCGACGAGTGCGCCGTAAATGATGCCGATAACTGCCAGAATTATGAACAGCCAAGCCCATTCGTGCGCGGCTTCGGGAAACAGCGTAAAGCAGAAACGCATAATTCCGTAAGTTCCCATTTTCAGCAAAACCGCCGCCAAAATGACCGAACCTGCGGTCGGTGCTTCGGTATGCGCGTCAGGCAGCCACGTATGAAACGGGAAAAGCGGAACTTTAATCGAAAATGCAAGTGCAAATGCCAAGAACAAAAGCGTCCCGACATTTCCTGCAAGCACGAGTTTTCCGGTCTGCATCGAATTCATCAAAACGACGTAATCGAATGTTCCTGCGCCTGCAACTTTCGCTTGTAAAAAATAAAGCGAAATGATCGCAACCAGCATCAGCAAACTTCCGAAAGCCGTGAAAATAAAGAATTTGACCGCCGCGTAGATTCTGTTTTCGCCGCCCCAAATACCGATCAAAAAGAACATCGGCACGAGTGAAGCTTCAAAGAAAAGATAGAAAACGAGCAGATCGAGCGAAACGAAAACGCCGATCATCGCGCTTTCGAGCAGAAGCAGAAAAGCGTAAAAAGCCGTATGGCGTTTTTCGACCGCGTGCCACGTTGAAATAACGGCGATCGGCATAATAAACGTCGTCAAAATAATCAGCCAGATCGAAAGTCCGTCAACGCCGACGTGATAATTCGTGTTGATGGCTTTGATCCACGGAATATTTTTTTCAAAACTGAATCCGTTTGCCGAAACCGCGTGCGAACCGAGCAAAAGCAAAGAAATGACGAAATTGACGACAACCCAAAAAAGCGTCACCCATTTTGCCTGTTCTTCTTTTTTCCAGAACATTTGATGTCCAATGACGGAAATCGCACCAAACGCGGGCAGTAAAATTAAAATCGTTAAAAGATTTTCTGTTATGAAATCCATAATTTGTCCTTTGTTCTTTGTCCGTCGTCCGTTGCTTTTTGTTTTTGCTAATGACTAATGACAAAGAACTAAGAGCTAACCGATCAGCTTAAAGCCGTAGTAAATAAAATATCCGATGACGACCAATGCGCCGAGCAGAATGATCGCGGCGTAGCTTCTGACGAAGCCGACTTGAATTCCGCGCAGAACGCCGCCGAGTGCGGAAACGAATTGACCGATTCCGTTGACGATTCCGTCGATAAATCCGACATCGAAACCTTTCCACAAACCTTCACGCGAAAGTTTCGTGAGCGGATCGATGATATAGCCGTTGTAAAGCTCGTCGATACGCCATTTCTCTTCCAAGATTTGCGGCATTTTCTTGAGCGGTTCTTTCTTGAAGATCGTCCAACCAATCGTAATGCCGAGCAAAGCAACGACAACCGAAATTCCTGCCAAGATCAATTCTGTTTGAAGTTCTTTTGGATCGTGCGCGGCGTGTTCGCCGGTTGCGTGTTCGCTAGTTGCGTGTTTGGCTGTTTCGACCGGAACTGCTTTACCGTTTTCGATTTTCTCAGTCGAAATTGTGTGTAAATGAGCCGGGTCTGCTTTGTGGTTCTTGTCAATTTTGACGATGACGGGTTCTAAAACTTCCTCGAAATAATTCGGAATCGCGCCGTGGCTGATCGCATACGGAACGCCGACAAGTCCGCCGAAAACCGAAAGAACTGCGAGAACGATCAACGGAAGCGTCATATTGAGCGGCGATTCGTGCGGTTTGAAATCCGCCGGAAGCGCGTGATGATGTTCGTCGTCATCGTCGTGATCGTCATGCGCGTCGGCGTGTGCCGAATGATCGTCGTGTTCGTGATGCGAAACCTCATCGTGCGCGTCGCCTGAATCGAAAGCGTTTTCTTCGGCGTGTGCCGCATCGTGCGCGTGTCTATCTTCGGGCAGAGCGAGATGAAATCTTTCTTCGCCCCAAAACGTCATAACCATCATTCTGGTCATATAAACGGCGGTCAAACCTGCTGTCAGTAAACCGACGACCCACAAGATCGTGTTATACGGCGCGGGAACATTAGTCGCCGCAAAAGTTTTATAAAGAATTTCGTCTTTCGAGAAAAATCCAGCCCAGATCGGAACTCCGGCAATTGCCAGAAAACCCATCAACATCGTGAAAAACGTGATCGGCATATATTTTTTCAAATTGCCCATCTTGCGCATATCTTGTTCGTGATGCATTCCGTGAATGACCGAACCCGAACCCAAAAAGAGCAAAGCTTTGAAAAATGCGTGCGTCATAACGTGAAAGATCGCCGCCACGAATGCGCCGACTCCGCACGCCAAAAACATATATCCGAGCTGTGAAACCGTCGAATAAGCGAGAACTTTTTTGATGTCGTTTTGCGCCAAACCGATCGTCGCCGCAAAAATCGCCGTCGCACAGCCGATGATCGCCACGATGAACATTGCCGTCGGTGCGCTTTGATAAATTCCGTTGCAGCGCACGACCATATAAACGCCAGCCGTAACCATTGTCGCGGCGTGAATCAGCGCGGAAACGGGCGTCGGACCAGCCATTGCGTCCGGCAGCCAAACGAATAGCGGAATCTGCGCCGATTTTCCGGTTGCGCCGATAAATAAAAGAATTGCGATCGAAGTTACGCCGCCTGCGACGAGTGCGCCGCCCGTAAACGGATCAACGCCCATTTCGCTAATTAATCTGAGCGAGCTGGCAACTTCTGGTTTGTCGTAAAAAGAGATCGAGCCGGTCAGTGAAAACAAAAGGAAAACGCCCATCAAAACGCCCCAGTCGCCGATTCTGTTGGCAACAAAAGCTTTTTTCGCCGCTTTTCGCGCTTCGTCGCGGTTGATGTAATAACCGATCAGCAAATACGAACACAAACCGACGCCTTCCCAACCGACGAACATCAGCAGAAAGTTATCCGCCAAAATGAGCGTCAGCATCGAGAACATAAACAGGTTCAAATAAGCGAAAAAGCGGTAGAAGCCTTTGTCGCCTTTCATATAACCCGTGGCGAAAACGTGAATCCAGAAACCGACGAATGTAATAAAACACGCGTAAATTCCCGAAAGTCTGTCCATTCCGAGCGCGAAATCGGCGCGGAATCTTCCGACTTGAATCCATGTCCAGATGTGATCGAGAACGGGTTTTTCCGAATGCAGTGCGCCATCGTGTCCGAACGCGATGTAAAAAGCGACGACACACGAAACCAAAATCGTTCCGCAAGCGACAACGCCGCTGAACATTTCGTTTTTCAGCTTTCTGCCTATAAACCCGTTGATGATCGCGCCAAGCAGCGGCGCAAAAATTATTACACTTAAAAGATTGTTTTCAATCATTTTATAAAATTAAGCTTTTAATAAGCTCTAAATTTTCCATTGCGGTAAAGATGAATACCGCCTACATCCGATTCGCATCGGAAATCACTCGGAGCATCGTATTTCGGAACAACATCTTGTCCGCCGAGTTCAAATCTTTCGCCCTTTTTCCAAACGTCTAAACTCAAAGTTTTGACATCATTTGCATCCGTCTTGTGTAAAACGAATGCTTTGTAATCTTTTTGTCGGGCAAGAAAAGCAACTATAAAACCTTTTTTGCCTTGAACGAATTTCACGGCGTAATCGAGTTTTTTATCACCGTTAAAGTTGCCGCTGACAACCGCTTTACCGGGCGCATTCGGATCGCAAGAATCCTTTTGCAGTTTCCAACCTTTATAAGTTTTATCCAAAAAACTCTTGATTGGTGTCGGCAAAGTTTGAGCAAAGTTAATTTGAACTGCAAAAATCATTAAACAAATCAACAATATTAACTTTGCGCACATTTATTTTCCTCTAAAAATTCAAATCTTCGTCATCTTCAAACTCGAAATCTTGATTTTGAAGTTCTGCCCAAGTATTCAAAACATTTTCGCCGACATTTTTGGCTTTCAAGTTTTCCGAAACTTTTTCTTTCAACTCGGGAAATTTCAAAAGTAAAAATCCCAAATCTCGCCAATCTGTTCCGGTTTTCGGTTTTCCTTTCCGCGAATGATAGGAAATTACCTTGCTTACGATCAATTCCAACGGCGAAAGGATTTTAATTTCTTCGATCGTTTCCGTTTCGGGAAAATTTTCAACAGGTCTGACATCAACCAAATGGCGATTTCCTTCTTTTCGAGTTTGATAAACTCTGAAACCTTTTGCCTCGCCGATTTCAGGCGTCCTGACCGCAATATGAAAAGTTTCGCTTAAATGTTCTTTCAATTCTTCCGCAAATTCAGCGGCTCGATTTGAAAGAATGTCAACATCTTGCATCATGCGCGGTTCGGAAACGTATGCGTTGACCGCTTGTGCGCCGAAAAGAACCGCATCTTCGCGTCCTTGCAGAAATTCAAGAATTGCTCCGTGAATTTTCGATAAAGGCAGCGGTTCGTGCATCACAAATTCCCTAAAAGTTAAAACATCCGCATTAAGCATCGTTTTCGGTTAAGTCCAACATCATTTCGACCATTGTCGGCTTAAATCCCTGATTCTCGAAAAAGTTTCGGGCAAATTCGTTTTTTGCCGCGACGGAAAGCATTAATTTGTTTGCGCCTAATTTTTTCGCGGTTTCGGCGGAAAATTCAATTAAAAGTTTTCCGACGTTTTTTCCGCGAGCGGCTTCTTCGATATAAATGTCGTGAAGCCAAACGGCGTTTTCGAGCAATCCGGCGTAATTTATTGCTTCAAATTCCAGATATGCAAAACCGACGATTTCTTTTTCGAGTTCTGCGACCAAAACTGCCGCATCTTTTGCCTGTGTCTGTCTGCCGTAAACCTGCGCCATTTGCGCAGGTTTTGCGAAAACTGAAAAGCGTTTCGCGTCGTAATTGCGATGCTGAACAGCGAGCTTATATGCCAATTCGCCGACTTTTAACGCATCGTCCGAATTTGCGCGGCGAACGACGACAGACATAAAAACTAATTTTTCAAAATGCTCGCATCGTCAACGTCAACCGAAACACGGTTGCGGAAAAATGCGATGATGATTCCCAAGCCCACAGCCGCTTCAGCCGCCGCGACCGACATCACCATAAAAACGAAAAGCTGTCCGGTAACGTCGCCATAATAGCGCGAAAATGCAACGAACGTAAGATTTACGGCGTTGAGCATCAACTCGATGCACATAAACATTCCGATTGCGTTGCGTTTGTAAATCACGCCGACCGCGCCGATC
>DAITPE010000209.1:0-9101 GCA_036833775.1 Pyrinomonadaceae bacterium
CGATAAATTAAAACTTTCCGAACCGTTGTAAGCGATAAAAATGTCTTGATTCGTAAATTGAAATCTTAATCCGTGAACGCTTTCAACCGGCGCAAAATCGAGAAAACCTTCCGCTGAAGTTTCGCGGAAATAGCTTTCTGAGGCGTAATTATATTCTTGTCGATATTTATATTTGAGCGTTTTCAGCGAAGCCAATTTCGCCGATGTTTTTCGTAAAACTTCATCGGCAGTTGAAAGATTAGATTGGCTGAAACATTTTAACGGAGCAAGAAAAAACAGCGGCAATATCGTCAAAAAAAATAATTTCGATCTCATAATTTTACTTGATAAGTTCTTGAATTTTATCTTCCAAAACGGATTTTGCTTCCGTGTTGTAGCCGCTGAATATTTGCACGATCTCGCCATTTTGATCGATTAAAAATGCGCGCGGCAAACTGCGGACTTTGAATGACGCCGCTTCTTTGCTGTAAAAACCTTGCAAATCGGAAATATTGCTCCAAAAAATTCCGTCTTCTTTCGAAGCCGATTGCCAGATTTTTGAATCGGTATCGATGTAAAAACTTACGATTTCAAAACCTTTTGAATTATATTTTCGGTAAATTTCGGCTAATTCTTTATTACTTTTACGGCACGGACTGCACCACGCCGCCCAAAAATCGAGCAATACGATTTTTCCTTTGAAATCAGAGAGATTTACGATTTTGCCGGAAAAATCTTTACCGCCGATGTTTGCCGCTTTCGTACCGATTTTCACCTCGCCGTTTGCAAGATATTGACTGATAACTTTTCCATATTTTGTTGATTTCAAAGAGTTTGGAAATTTAAGAAACAACTTTTTCAATTCAACTTCTGAAAGATCATTTCGCAAAAAGAACAGTTCTTTTATCGTTATCAATGACGGTTTGAAAGTTTCGATCGTATGCAATCTCGTTTCAAGAACTTTTTTGTCGATTTCTTTAACATTTGCGAGAATTTCGCTTTGTTTGGTTCCATCCGCTGATTCGATGAGTTTTCGCATCAAACCATCTCTTTCATTTTGCAAATTTTGATATTTTCCGCTCACGGCGCGATCGATTTCATTCAAAATAGAACCTTTAATAATCGGGTTGCTGAAATTGTTTTTATCGGCAACGAGCGAAATTGCAGTATTTTCAACCCAAAAATTAAGATAAATTGAAGCATCTTTTTCATCCTTCGGAAAAAGCCTGAAAGTTGCAGGTTCGCTGATCTTGCCTTCAAAATAAATCTTTTGTTTTTTTAATGTTGAGGTATAAACTTCTTGTTTTTGATCGAGATTTACCAAGGAAAAAATCGCTCCTTCCTCAAAACCCGTTAAATTACAAGAAATGGAAAAAGCCTCGCTTTTTGTTTGACCGCAAATTTGGCAGGCAAAAAGAAAAGTAAATAGAAAAGTAAAAAAAACAGATTTATTCATAATTTCAGACTTTTTTAATTAAATTTTTCACGCATAATCATTGAAATTTTATATCGATCAAAAAATATGTCGGAATAGAGAATTTCTTACCGAAATCTTCGGGATTTGCGCCTGATTGTGCGACTTCGCAATATGCTTTCGAGCCGTCTTTTTTTTCATACGGCATCATATATGTAAAAATGTAAGTGTTTTTGTTTGAAGGGATAACGGTTTCAATGCTCGTTCCGAGAAAGTTTTTGAGTGCGAAATCCTTGAAATTTTCGCCGACTTTGTATTCTTTTACGACGGAAAAACGGTCGAATTGAAATTGAAATTTTGCGGTTTTTTCGGGCGTGATTTTCGTTAAAACCCGAAAACCGAAAGTTTCGCCTTTGATCTTTGCAAAATCGCCGAGTTCGTTTGAATCGAAAGCCGTTTCGGTTCGGGCAAGCTTTCCGTCCGTAAATTCTTTGATCGTAATAATATAATGTTTATTTTTTAGTTCGCTTCCCGAAAAAACGGCTTTTTCAAAACCGATACTTTCAAACCGCAGAATACTCAAAATATCGGGGCTGTCGAAATTTGGATCAACACGCATTTTAATTTCCGTTTGCGCGAAAATATTTGAAACCGCCAAAAAAACTATCGTCAAAATTAAAAGCTTCATTTTCATAAATTTTCTCCTTGATTTTAGGCAAAGTTTGTCCGCGCAAACTGCTTTGCACAAAGCAGTTTGCGGGATCGGACGAGTTGTTTTTGAACTTTTATTTGATCAAATCTTCCAAGAATTTTACGACTTCGGGATCGTTGCTCGAACGGAGCGAACGAATGGCTTCGAGCCGCATTTTGTCGGATTTGTCGTTTTTAGCAATTTCGAGCAATTTCGAGGTTGCCTGTTTTTGTTTTGAAGCGGCGAAAGAACGAATTATCGAAGATTTAAATTCTTCATCCGATTCCGAATCATAGATTTGCGAAAGCGTTTCGATCATTCCGGCATTTGTTGACCAAGCCGAAAATCTTTGTAGATTTGAAAGCGCGAGCCGACGCAGTTCCGTGTCTTTTTCGGTGCGTAAAATTTCAAACAATTTATCGAAATTCGGCTTTTTGAGGTTTACGCCCGAAGAGGTAGAAAAAGCGTAAAACTGTGAACCACCGAAAGAATTGATGATCGCTTTTTTCAAATCCTTGTTTTGTTCGGAAGAATAAAGCTGAACGATGTAATTCGTTGATTCATCATCATTTAAAGCGGAAAGCGTGTAGATGATTTCCGAACGAACTTTGACATTCGACTCGTTGCGGTAGCCTTTGAACAAAGTTTCGCGCAATTGCGGCAGAAATTGATTTTTTACTTTTGAAGGTGCATTTGACGAAGTTGTTAAAGCACCTGCGTAAACAAGATTTTGATCGGCGAGATCGCTGCTGAAAAGAAATCCTTGATTGCGAAAACTGCGCAAAATCTCACGTTTCAATGTTTCGCTGGCTTTTGAATCCGATTTCAAAAGTTCGCCCAAGATTTCGATTGCGCGTTGCTGATTTGCGGAAAGCAAACTTTGAAAAGCGGCAAGCTTGATTTCGTCTT
Organism: Pyrinomonadaceae bacterium; assembly: GCA_036833775.1. Classification (GTDB taxonomy): domain Bacteria; phylum Acidobacteriota; class Blastocatellia; order Pyrinomonadales; family Pyrinomonadaceae; genus JAJQRF01. Next base: position 2,994 of record DAITPE010000209.1, read on the forward strand.
CGCGGTCGAGCGGCGTTTGCGGCGACGTTGCCAGAATCGCGGCAGCGTCGTCATTTCCCGCGATTGCCGCCGGAGCCGTGCCGTTTACGCTCGGAAATCTGCCGACGGAAGGTCTTGCGGCGGTAATCGAATAAGCGGTCGTTTTCGATTCGTATTGCATCACGCGCGCGTCGTCGATCCACGAAGAATTCGGAAAATTTCTCGACAAACGATCGAGTGCTTCGTCCATTTCTTTATACATTTTCTGCTTTTTGTATGAAAAAGCGAGCCAGTAAAAAGCCGCGTCAACGTATTGTTTGTCGGGACAATCGCACACGATCTGGTTAAACTTTGCGGCGGCTTTCGACCAATCTTCCTTGTCGATCAGATCACGACCTTCGCGGAAAATTTTGTCGAATTTTTCGTCGTCGGTCACGGCATATTTATGCAAATCTTTGTTTGCGGAAGTTGACTCGAAAGCCGCTGCAAAAACCGCTGTATGGAGCAGCCAGGCGGTTATCAAAATGGTAAAAAGAAAGTATATTTTTTTAAGATTACTTTTCATAAATGTATTCCTGTCAATGAATTAAAATTAAAATCCTTGTAAACCCGCAATGATATTCTGATTTTTGACGCGCTGTTTTATTTCCAAAACTTCGATGTCCGAAGGATTCGCGTTCAAATTAGAAATTTCGAGCAAATACGGTTCGATCTTACTTAACATTTGATTGGTAAATTCCGCGCCGTAAACTTCCGATTGACGGCGCAGGCGAAAATTATTTTCCAGCAATTTACGCGCTTGCTGTTTTTCGTAAACGATGTCGTATTCCTCGCGGTCTTCGGCGTAACGCGCATTTCTGAACGAACGCAGCAACAATTCGACTTTTTCGATCTGTTTCGCCGTTTCAACTTCAAAAGCGCGAATTTCTTTCAACTTTAATTCGTTTTCGGTCGGAATTTCCGTTTTTTCAGGCGAACGAATCAAAGACTTTTTCGGCAAAGTTTGTTTCAGCGAAATTTTTTTCGGGTTTGCCGTAAATTGTTTCTTTTCAATGTTTGGCGAAAATGTTTTCGCCGATTCGTCTTTCGGATTTTCCGTAAAATCTTTTTTCTCGACCTCAACTTTCGGCGTTTCAAAAACATCCGGCGGCAGAACGAAAGCTTGTTCGTTATTTTTATTTGAATCTTTCAAAGCCAAATAAACGAAACCGAAAACGAGCAAAACGACAGCGGCGGCAAAAAGCGGTTTGAGCGTGAAAAGCGCAAAAATGTTTGAAAATCTTTCGTTGAACGAAACTTTTGAAAGCGTTTTTTCTTGTTCAAAAGATTCGAGTTTCGCCTGAAAGTTTTTCGCTAAATCTTTTGGCGGTTCGATGTCGAAAAGAAAATGTGCGTAGATTTCTTTTTCGCTGTTTAATGTTTCAAACTCGGCTTCGCAAGCTTCACAGGCAAAAATATGCAGATTTACTTGCTCGGCTGTTTGCGCGTCGAGTTCGCCTTCGACGAGGTCGTTTATCAAGTTTGAATATTTTTCACAATTCATTTTTTCGCCTCCATATAAACGCGGAGCATCGAGCGCATATCGGCTTTGGCGCGGAAAAGATCGGTTTTTAATTTCGGGATCGCATTGCCCGTAATTTCGGAAATTTCCTTGTAACTCAAATTCTGCATTTCCTTCAAAACAAAGATTAAACGCTTGTCTTCGTTCAATTTACCGAGCGCAGACGTAATTACTTGATTCAATTCCTTGTTCAAAAAAAGCGCGTCGGGGTGTTCGTTTTTATTGATCGAAAGTTCGATCGTTTCAAATTCTTCGCCGTTTTTCTCGCCGTTTTTGCAATTTGCGCGAAACGATTTGTAAACGAGATTTTTCGCAATTCCGCAAAGCCAAGTTTTCAAAGCCGCGTCGCCGCGCAGATTGACGATTCCGCGATACGCGCCGAGAAAAGTTTCCTGCGTCAATTCTTCGGCAAGCTCGTGCGTGCCGAGCATCGCGTAAATGAATTTGTAGATAAACCGATGATGTTGTTCAAAAATTTGTCCAAACGCTTCCCTGTCGCCGCTTTGCGCTTTGGCGATCAGATCGTCGGTCAAATTCGTGATTTCTTCACTTCCTGTATGACAGGTCATCGAGATTTCCATAAATTTTCTTTTGCGGAATTATCTTACACCTTGATTAGTTCCGAATTTGAACAAAAGGTTTCAGCTATTACGAAATTTTTTTGAAAAAGATAAAAAAACTGCGAATCTTCAAAGAAAATTCGCAGTCGTGAAGTTGAAGCAATTAAACTAATGAGACTATTTTGATGAAGATTTCATCGCTTTTTGCATCCATTCGCTCGTCGTTCTGCCGACTTCGGGGTTGTAGTTTTGCGAAGCGTATTGGAAAAATTTACCTGTTCCGTAAAGCTCGGCGGTTTGGCGATAAGATTCGACTTTGGCAAAAATATGTTCGGTTTTCGGCAAAAGCAAAAATTCGCCGTTGCCCGGATTGCTTTGATTAACGACTTCGGCGATCGTTACAGCATCGTTCGCGTTCAAAGCCTGAACGTCGAACTCGCCATACATTGCCAACACTTTTGAAGAAACTTTGCTCCACGCTTCAGCCAGATTTTGTTTGCTCATCGTGTGGAAAAAATGCGCGCTGCGACCGAAAGCTTTGCCTTGAAAATATTCGCCTTCAAACATTCCCGGACGATCGACGATTGCCTTTAACGCCGGATTTTTACGCATTTCTTCGGCAGTTTTTCCAGCTTCGAGCCATTCGTAAAGCATCGGAATCATTTCGCGTGTTTCCTTTTCCGCCGCGACGTGCGTTTCGCCGCCGTAAGTCGATTGAATGCGGTAAAGATGGATGAAATATTCAAACCACGAAACCATTCCCGTTCCGTAAACGATAATTCCTTTCGGCTGTTTCATTTGTGCGATAAACGGCGCAGTCCAGCCGCCCATCGAATGACCGAAAAAGAAAATATTGTCGTTGTCAACGAAATCGTAAGCGAGAAGTTTTTTGTAGCCGGCTTTGTTGACTTCGACTTCTTCGTTGAAATCGATGTCGCGGCAATCTTTCGTCGTTATGCTGTCGCCAAGGTTCGGGCGTTCGACGCGGAAAACGACGAATCCGGCTTTTACCCAATCTTCAAAAGCCTGTCGGCGCGGGTCTTTCGCATCGGGCAATTCCTGCGATTGACACGGCAAACCTTGAATATAAAAAACGGCGGGTAATTTTCCGGTTTTGTTTTTCGGTTTGTAAGTGATCGTCCGCAATTTGCCAAGATTCATTTCGGTTGCGTCATAAATCACGTCGGCGAACGGCGAAGTTTCTTTCGGCTTGCCTTTGACGGTTCCTTTTTTTGAAACTTTCGCGCCGTTGGAAAGAATCGTAAATTCGATCGGATCGCCTTCGGTTTTGCTTTGCGCGTGCGCGACAAAGTTAGCTGTGTCGTTCATCGGTTTGCCGTCAATCGCCAAAATAATATCGCCAACTTTGATGCCGAGTTCTTCGCCTGTCGAATTCGGCGAAACTAATGTAACCGACAAACCTTCTTGAGCCGCATTAGTATTTTTCGCGGGAGCCGCACCGAGTCCAAACCAACCTTTTCGCGGAAGCGTTTGCGCAAAAGTGCGAATGCACGTTGAAAGACCGATCAAAATTAAACCTGAAATAAAAAAGCCGATTAAAAATTTCTTCATAATTGGAAAATTTAACAATTTTACCGCGCGAAAAATAGGATAAAAGTTGCCAATTATTTGGCGGTTCGGAAATTCGGATTCGGATCAGTTTCCATCGGCGGCATAATATACAAGTCTTGTCTTTTGAAAATTTCCGAAATTATTTCATCGAGTTTATATTTTCGGGAGTAAAAAACACTCGAACGCAACGGACGCAGATCGATCACCGTCCATTTATCTTTTTTCGACATTTGCAGTAATGCCTGATAGCGATAATCGAAACTTTTCGTATCAGCCAAAGCGTCAATTTCCTTGCTGTTATCAACGTAAAATCTTGCGCCGAATTCGATGTGAAGCGATTGATTCCTGTTAAAAGAAGCGATTTCGGTCAAAGTGTTTCCGATCTCAAAAAGACTCAGATCGCTGAAACCTCTGCCCGTGTGAACCGCACCCATTTTCAGCAGCATTTTGTCTTTTTTTGTGTCGAATTTCAGTTTTGCAAAGCCTTCCGACAAATTCTTTTTCATATAATTCACGCGACCGCTGTTCGCCGCATAATATTTCCGAATTTTGTCGTCGTTCATATAATAAATGTCGGTCGTAAATCTGATCGCGTCGGCGATTTGTTTATTTTTCGGATTATTTTCGGCGGCTTTTTCTAAAAAATCATTGACTTCTTTTGAATCCAAAATCGCTTTGTATTGGCTTTTTCCTTCGTCAATTGAGGCTTTGTAAAACGAATTTATCGAACCGACAACTTGCTCGTAAAGCGGTTTTAATTCGATTTTCTTTTTCGCGTTCAGATTTTCAAACATTTTTTGAATCAACGGAACGTAACCGAAAGAAAATTCCTGATCGAGTCCGAGCAAATTCCAATTTCTCTTTCTCGCTTCGGCTAAAAATTCAGCGTCTTCGACGTTGCTGAAAAACGGAATCGGCGTAAAGGTGCGGTTTTTGGTTTGCACGTAAAATTTGCTGTTAAAAGCGTTGAGGTTTTCGATTGTTTTGGTTGAATCTTTCGACATTTCGCCTAAAATTTCCGCAGAAACGGGACCGACTTCCAACGCGAAAGTCCGACAGCCGGCATCGTGCAAAATTGGAATTACGGCTTTGGTAAAAACAGAAATTTGCTGCGAACCGTGATATTCGCCGAGCAAAACGAATTGAGGTTTCGCCAATTCATCGGTCAAAAATTTTGCTCCGTCACCGATTATTTTATTGTCGGAAATCTCGAAATAATATGTGTTTTTCTCTAAATCTTTTTCGGTTAAAGGCGGCTTTTCCTGAGCAAAACCAAATCCGCAAACCGCTAAAATGATGATTACTGTGCTTATTTTGGCTTTCATAAAATTCTCCAACCTAATTTTTTAACCATTTTTTCGCGGCGATAACGCATTCGTCTTGTTCGGTTTCCGCCATAATTTTGAACGGAATTTCGACATCAACCGGAATATTTATCTCGTAAGATTTTCCGTTTCTATCTGCAAAAATTCCGGTAGAAATAACGACAACTACTGTGTTGTCAATGATTTCCCAACTGTTGTTAGTCGTATAACTTCCGGTTGATTCGCCGAAGAATTTAGTATTTGGTCTGCCTTTTAAAGTTGTAGCGACAATTTCGCCCGAACTGACTGTAAAACGGCTCGTTAAGACGGCGATTTTCGGCAATTTTTTGAACTTCGGCTCATTCGGCAAATTTGCCGCTTGGAATCCGCCGTAAATAAAATTGCCGTTTTTAATTTCCCAATCAAACTGTTTTTCGCCTTTCAGATTGACCAAACCGCCGACAATTCCATCACCGACGAGCGGTGCGATTCCCGCCATCATCGGGTGCATATTTCCGCCGCCGTTATATCGCAGATCAATTATCCAACGGCTGATTTTTTTGCCCGAAAGTTCGTTGACAGCCGCTCGAATTTTCTTTGATTCCGCTTCAATATCAACATTCGGAGCGATGCCGACGATCTTCAAATAGCCGACATTTCCTCGCAGAATTTTGTAGCTGAATTGTGCGTTTCTATCGTTGACGACATTCCAAATTTCATCTTCACGCGGTCGTTTATCGGGATGATTAAGGTTTTTCCAATCGGTAAAATTTGCAATAACGGAATAATCTTTAGCATTTGAAATTTTCCCGTGTTTGTCGCCGAGTCCGTTCAAAAGCGTTTCAAACGCAGGCTTTAAATCGTTGATAGTTTTGGCATTTTCCGCCTTTGCATAAACTTTTTTCTGCAATTCGTCCCAATTTATTCTTGCAGAATAGAGCGAAATTTCTTTGCTCTTTTTGAAAACTTCGTCAAGAATCTGTTTCGGATTTGTTTGAGCGAAAGAGTTTTCCGAAATCAACAAAACAACGACAATTACTGCAAACAAAAGATTTTTGGTTATTTTCATATATCGGTAATGATATTAAACCAAAAATTATTCTGAAAATTGTAAAAATGGAAAATCGAGTTT
>DAITPE010000210.1:0-9084 GCA_036833775.1 Pyrinomonadaceae bacterium
AAAGGTCGAAGATCAAAATTCCCTGCGGTTCGAGCGAACCGACAATCAAATAATGATCGATCGTAACGGTGATTCCACGAAAAGTTTTCGGTTTTTCCGTCTTCGTTTCGAGCGGTTTGAAATCGCCGAAATTTTCCGTTTCGCAAGTTGTTTTTTCGTTCGGGTAAAAATCCGAAGCGCGATTCGTTCCGGTCGAAAAAACGCGGATTTTCGTGCCGGTTTCGTCGATCCAATACCAGTTTCCGTAACGGTCACGCGCCGCGCCGCGCCGATTTTTCAAATCGGGAAAAGTATCTTTCGGCGAAGCTTTAAATTGAAAGATTCGTTTTTTGAGCGTGACCGAATTTTTCTCGAAATTCCAATCGAATTGCAGATTTTCGGGCGTTTCACCGTCGTCAACTTGCTGCCAAATCTCGCCCAAAGTTTCATCCGTTCCGCCGACAAAGCATCGCGCCCAATCGTATCGGTTCAGCAAAAGATGAAATTTTGTTCCGTTGACATCCATAAAATCAGCATTTTTCGGGAATTATCGGAATCGGCACGATTCTGCGCGGTTTTCCGTTTTGTCCGCTTCCGCTCGTTCCGCTTTGTGTCGAAGTTCCGCGAAGTTGTGAAAGCGGCAAAGGGTCGCCGACCGAAATCGAAATTCCGAGAATTCGCGGCAATTCCAAACCGTTCATCGAAACTTGTTCGTCCGAATTATTGTTTCCTTCCGCGAGCAAAACATTATTGACAAACATCACACCCGAAACGCGGCTCGCAACCGCCAGAAGTTCTTTTGCCGTTACGGGTTTGCGAAGCCGCCAGCCGTTCGGCGTTTCAAAACTTTGTTCGCCGAGCTGAAATCCGTCGTTGATTCCGACCAAGCTTTCCGCCGAAAAATTGATCGGCGCAAGAAAATCGAGCAATTCTTTTTTCACCGCTTCACGAACTTCCGCCGCAGATTTTTCCGCGACGACATTGATGCCGACCGAAATCCAAATTCCTTTATAAACCGGACCGCGAATGAAAATTTCCGTTGTAATTAAACGTCTTTCGTCAACGTAACGGCAGATCGTATCGAGAAAAATCTTGTCGGGAACAGGCGCGTCGGGCTGTTTCGAATCGTAACGCGGAATGACCATGATCGTCACCGCGCCGGGTGCGTCGCCGGGTTCGTTCGGCGAAAATGCGGGATTAAACGTCGGCACGATCTCAACGCGACCGATCAAAACTCCCGGCGTTCGCAAAACGATCGTTTCAAAATCCGAAATCGTGACCAATCTTTCACGATGCTGTAAATAGCGCGTGATCTGTTTTTCGCCGTCAACGACGGTTTCAGAATCTGCGCCGCCCCAAGTTCTGACCGGATTTGTAACTTTCAAACCGGCAGGCAAAGTCGGACTCGAATCGATCGCGCCGATGCCGACATTTCCCAAAATTCCTGCACCGAAATCGTATGAAACGCTGATTTTTGCGCCGAGCGGCGGACGTTCGCCGTGTGTGCCGTCGCCGAAACGAATTTCGCCCGATTCGGTATTCACACGAAAAACCTTTGGATTTTGCAGATTAGTTTTTTTCGCTCCCGGCGGCAAACGCAGATCGGGCGCGGGAATTTCTGCTCCGGCAGAAAGCAGATCGTCGATTTCAAACCATTCATCGGTTCTTTCTCCAACGGTAACAAGCATTTTGACGCTTTTCGGAATGACCGGAATTTGCGAAAGTTTCGCCATTTGATCAGGCTCGCCGTTTCCGTCGGGCAATATTTCGTTCAAAACTTTCGTGCGTTGTGAAATTTCCGCCGCGTTGATTCCAACCCATAAAACTTTGAATTTTACGGCTGTGTCCGACGCGCTGATACGCAGCCAAGTGATCAATCTTTCGTCCGATTTCGTATCTTCGAGCGTCGGCGGAAAATCGTCTGCGCCCATTTCGAGCGGTTCGAGATTTTGCCAAAAATTTAATTCTTTTTCGGTCGGCAAAGTGATTTCGACAACGCCCGGATTTTTCAAAATATCGGTCGTCGCGTTTGCATCGAGCGGTCGATATTCGGGAATTCGCTGATTTATTTCAGTCGGCAAAGTCCAATCTACATTCGGCTGTTTAGGAATTTTATACAAAAGCCACGAAGCATTTTCAGTATTCGCCTGCTGTCCGCCCGCATTCAAAACGACGGTCGATTCTTCGATCGAGGGAACGATTCCGAGACTCAAAATCTTTCCCGCAATCACCTTTCGAGCCGCTTCGACCGATTCGTTTTCCCTTGCCAAAAGCGCGATCCAGATCGAATTGTCCATCGTGTCGTCGGCAAGCGAAACACCTTGTTCATTTGTTCCGTCAATCGCCGTCGTTTGATAAATTTGCAGATCGACATTGTCTTCGAGCGGCGCACCTTGGAAAGATGCGTAAAGTTGTTTGTAATAATCTTCGACCTCGGTTTCTGCGTTTTTGGTCGGTCGTTTGTAATACGCTTGCGCTTCGATCGGTAAAATATCCAAACCGCGCGAAGTGCGAAACGGAATTTGCCCTGCGCTGACCTCAACGCCCGAATTTAAAGTGATCGTTTCCTGAAGCCCGCGTTCGTTCGTAAAAGCGACGATTCCTTTCGCCGAAGTTGCCGGATTTAGTTGAATGCCAAGGAGTTGTAAAAATTTCAGCCGATTGCGTTCGGGAATCAGATTTGCGCGGTAAAGCAAACTTTCCGTCATAAACGCAAAAATCTCGATCAGCGTCACGCCCGGATCGCTGTGATTGTAATTCGTCCATTCGGGATTGTGAACGGAGATTCTCGACAATGCTTCGTCGAGCAAATCCTGATACCGCCGATCGTCAATTTTTGGAAGCTGTAAAGGCATTTTTTTATTCCTTCAAATCATTTTTCCTGCCAAATTTTAACCGCCCAAAGTTACCGTTAAACCGACTCTTTCCGAAGATTGAGTCGCAACGAGCTTGTAATTTATCGTCACGTTTGCCGTCTGCAAATCCTGCGTGTCGGGTTCGACCGAAACCGATTGAACCGTAATTCGCGGTTCCCATTCTGCCAACGCTTTCGTGATTCGATCACGAATCAACTGCCGCGTCGTTGCCGTGTTCGGTTCAAAAAGAAATTTGTTCAAACCGCCGCCGAAGTTCGGTAAATAAAGCCTTTCGTTTAGTTCGGTCAACAAAATCACTTTGATCGATTCGCGAATATTTTCTTCGCCTTCCGACCAAACAATGCGTCCGTCCGCGCCGATTCTTGGCGGAAAACTGATTCCTTTACCGAAAATTTTTCCTGCGTTACTCATTTTTAGATTTCAAACCGGGCAACGGAAAACAAATGATGAAAAACGGCAGCCAGCGGAAGATAAAATCGAGCAAAGCGACGATAATCATCAACAAAATCAACGCGCAGATCGTGATGATCGGAATCGAAAGCGAACACATCATCCCGATCGAAAGTCCGCCGCCGTCTTTACAACCGCCTGCATCAGGAACGCTCAAATCTTTATGGAGAGGAAACGGCAAAACCGAACGAATCAGATCGCCGAAAGTTATTCCCTTCATTCGATTTACCTGACCGCAAAGCAGATCGGACATCATAAACGCCGTGTTTTTATCGAATTTCCGCAAACCTGCCGGAGTCGGGTCGATCGGAAGCGAAATTCGGATCGGGCGAGCCGGAGCATCCGCGTCGAAAAATCCCGCGATTTGAAAAGGTTTGGTCGGATCGCTCAAAACCGGTGGATGAAACGTGCCGCAAAAAGGTCGTTCGTAAACGCAGCGAATCACATACCAACCTTCGCGCATATCCATCGGCGTTTGCGATGCAAGCGGCGTAGCGCGTAAAGGTTGATTCGCAGGCATCGGCGGCAAAGCGGCTTCGACAAGCTGCGCGATTCGATTTACTTTATCTTCGCCTGAAAAATCATTCGTCTCGAAAACCGTCGGTGTAATATCGAAATTAATATTGTCGAGTTTAGTTTTCAGCGAAAAATTCACGTCCGCCAGCGGAAATAGAAATGTCGGATAACGTGAATCGGGCGCATTTCGTTTGTATGAAATTGCAACCGTTTCAAGATTTTTTTCGATCGCTTTTCTCTGCGTTTCATCTTGCGGACGAACAGCCTTTAATGCTTCTTGCAAAGTCAGTTTTACCTTATCCACGGTATAAGGCGTTTCCTGAATCAAATCCGTCGCTGATGCGGCTGCTATTTTCGTATCGGCGATCGCTTTCGCCAATTTATCTTCGTTCGTATTTAAATTCGGCGTAACCGAACCCAACACCAGAAAATCCCAAACACGCGGCAGATTGTCAGCCAAAAAATTCGCAAAATCCAATAGAATCAACCACGAAGCCGTTTGAACCTGTTCACGCGAACCTTTTTTCAAATCTTTTTTGACGGAATCGGGTTGCGCGTCGCCGTCATATTGTTCATTCATCGCCGATTTCGTATGCGAAACGGCTTGCAAAAGACTTTTCCAAGGATCACGAAACTGCGAACGCATTTGATAAACTCGCGGATCGAGCGGAGTTTCGGTCTGAATTTTTCCTGTCTGATCGCGTTCGGCTTTGCCCGCCGCGACGAAAGCTTCGCGTTTTCCCGCCGGAATTACAGCCGAATAAAGTTTCCGCCGCCGTCCGTCGTCTTCCGTAAAATTAACTCCGAAAAGAGGTTGCTGTTCTTCATCTTTTTCTAATAAATTTTTGTCGGTTGCTTTAATCCATTTCGAGCCGTTTTCGGTGGCGACGAAAGCATATTCCTGCCAAGTCGAATCGAGCGGCGGCAAAGGCTGATTTACATTCAAAGTTGTCAGCGGAAAAAGCCTGCGAATGACATAAGAAACTTTTTCTTCGCGCTCTTCATTCAAAGTTTTGTCGGGCAAACCCGGACGTTCGCAGACGAGCGAAGCCGTTATCAAATAAAAACGTTGGTGCGCGGGCTGATAGAGTTTGAGCGGCTTGTCCGCATTTTGCTGTCCGAATTGAGTAAATCGATTCGGAGTTTGCGTCAAATTATTTCGCTTTGCCAATTTTCTTCGGGAAATTATGCCCAATCTTTTGAAACTTCTCGCAAAAACAGGCGCAGTTTCGATCGCGTCGGGCAGCGGCGAAAATCCGCGCCAAGTTTCGGGCAAAGCGACGTAATTATCGAGTTTTTTCGGGTCGGTCGCGAGCATTTTCAGAAAATCGTCCATAAAAGAATCGGTCGCAAAACGCAAAATGCTCGGACGGCTGAGTTCTTTACGGCGATTTGCCGCCGAATTTAAAACCAAAGCCTGTTCCCAAAGCGGCGAAGGTGCTGTCCATTGAACCGTTTCTTTCATAAAATCTTTTGCCAAATTTCTACCAAATATTTCCTGCGCCGGGTGTGTATGACGCGCTAATCACGCTGTTGGAAATTACCGTGTCAGCCTGCACTACACCCGAAAATTTCGACATTCCCGCATTAACTGTGACCATTCCGGCGGAAACTTCGACCGTCGAAGCATTGATCGTCACTTTTGCCGAAGCCGTGACCGTGATTCCGGCGGTTTCGAGCTTGACGGAATTCCCGTTGCTGTCCACGATTTCAACCGCACCGGGACCGTCTTTCAAAGTTATTCTTTGTCCGCCCGGAGTTTCCAAGATCATTTTTTCCTGCCCGTCTTGATCGTCCAAAGTTACTTTTACGCCGTTGCGCGAACATAGAACTTTTTTATAATTTTTCCCGCCGCCGTCCATATTTGTTGGCGGTTTATCTTGCCCGTTCCAAAGACATCCGACGACATACGGACGGCGCGGATTTCCGGCTTCGAACGCGACCAAAACTTCGTCATTGACATCGGGAACAAACCAGCTTCCGCGATTATTTCCGCCCATCATCGTTGCCAAACGCGCCCAAGCCTCATAACGCTGACCGTTTGAATCGGGCGACCAAGGAAGCGAAATTTTTACGCGCCCTTGATTGTCCGGGTCTTTTATATCGGTGACGAGCGCGGGAAAAACGCCATACCAAACGCCGCCCAAACCGTGAGAAACGCGCGATTCCGTAAATTTTTCGATTGTCGTTGTATCAAGCATTTTATTAATTATTTACTTCCCGATTCCCAATCTTTCCGCCTTAAATTCTGTTCTGAAACCTTTCGCGTTGTCGAAAATATGCGCGATCTCGGCGACGTAATATTTGCCGTTGAACATTTTTCCGAGTCCGTCCAATTCGACAAACGCGCCGACTCGCAATTTTGCATTGGGTTCGGCAACGCCGCGACCGACGACGAACTGTCTTGCCAAAGTTTTCATAAAACTTTCCGCCAAATATTGCGCGTCTTGGCTGTTGATCGGCGCGGAATGCACGATAGTTTCTTTGCGTTCGCCGAATGCTTTTTTCAAAATTCCGATACCGCTTTCGTCGTTTCCCAATTCGCTCGAAATCAGCGAATCTTTTGTTTCATATTTGATCTCTTTTTTGCTCGCAACGTCCCAACCCGAAGCCGTCACGCTCGTTAGTTGATTCGCAAGATCGGCTTTCACACAAAATTCCCGAAGCTGTGCGCCTTGTTTCAACTGCAATTTATCTTGCCCGCGTTTCGAACGCGATTTTACGCTTAGCTCTTTATCTTTCAACCAAATTTCCGCATCGATCGCACGGGCGCGTTCGCGTAAAAACGCCAAATCGCTTTGATTTATCTGCGCCAAAACTTTGTGTGTCGGGCTTTGCACGTCAATGCTTCCGTTCAAACTGTGTTCGCTCGCAATTTTTCGGAAAATATCAGCATCGGACACATTTTCAAACGTCCGCGTTCGTCGCGTCATTCGTAAATTTTGCAAAGCATCTTCGGCTAAAAAAGTAATTTCCGGCGATTGCGCTTCGGGAAATTCAGCTTCGAGCGCGGAAATTTTTCCTTTGAAAATCTCTTCTTGACCGATTTTTATTTGAACTTCCTTACCGAAATCGAGAACTTTGCGGTCGAAATATAGAAAATCGGTCGTGTTTTCGGTCGGTCCCCAATTTCCGAATTTTGCTTCGCAACGAAAAAATCCATCGGTTTTTTCAATGATCAAAAGATATTTCAAACCGCCGACGAGCGACGAATCTTCTTTGCCGTCAATCAAAATTGTCGGTCTGGCAACGCCGATTCCGGTTGTCGTCGAATCCAAAGGCATTTTTTCTCAATTAATTAGCCGAAATTCTTTCCAATCTTTCGAGCCTTTTTTCAAAAATTTTGCCGATTTCGTGATCGGTCATTTTCTGCTCGCTTTTCCCTTTTTCGTCTTTTTGCTGATTCTTATCGCCGTCGTTGTTTATCGGCGCGGGAACGACTTCAAAATCTTTAATTACAACAGGCATAACGATTTACTCCGTTCCGAATGAAATTTTTGCCGAAATTCCGCTGTCGTTCATCAACGGAACTTTTCCGCCGATTCCGCCTGAAATTCCGCCCGAAACGCCGACTTGTGCGTTCAGATCGATAAATTGTCCGGCTTGAAGCTGGCGCGGATTTTCGATTCCGTTCGCGGCGGCAACCGATTGCCAATCGCCAGAATTTCCTTGGCTCGAAGTCAAACCTTGAACCGTCGAATTTTTCGGCGCAGGCGTTAAAGGTCGCGTTCCGGGAAGCGGAAGTTTTGCCGGCGCGTCTTTCGGAAATTTATATTGATCGATCTTTTGCTGCGTCAAACTCAAAGACATACTCGCGCGAAGCGGAATTCCGTCGCTTGAAAAAAATTCGAGCGATTCTTCGAGCGATTCCATCAAACCGTCGAATTGAAACGAACCCCAAATAAAACGAACGGCGGGCGGAATAAATTTTTTCTTGTCCTTCGGATTCGGCATCGGCGTGATGTAATATGAAATTTTTTCCGTCATTTTCCGCACGTCCGAAACCGCTTCGCCTTCCTGCGGCGCGTTTACGTCAAACCAAAGTTGAAGCGTCAATTTCGTCGTTCCCGCGCCGACAAATTGCTGTGTCGGCGTTCCGCGCTGATCGCCTGCACCTTCGGGCGTTTGAATCTGATTTGCAAAAGCGACCTTGAGTGTTTCGGGATTAAACTGAACTTTCACATTGTGTTCAGGATTTATCTCGTTTTTATACTCGGAATCGAGCTGTCTTAATTCGGCTTTTGCTAATTTTACTGATTCGGGCATTTTCGTTTCGTCCTTTATTTATCGGTCTGTAATTTCAACGATTCGTATGCAAGCTGAAATTCTTCGATCGCCACGCCGCCGTCTTTTGCATTCAGCGGCGGAGCTTTTAGTTTCACGGGAACACAGCGCGAAAGCAGAAATTTTGCTTTGACCTGCCGATCCGCCGAAAAAATCACGACTTCGGCATCGGCGCGTGTTTCGGGATTTGTCTGCATCAATTCAACCCATTTCCACAGATCGAAAGTTTCGGTCATTCCGCGTTTCAGCGTCAGCGACGAATAATTCATCGGTCCGGTCAAGCGAATCTGTTTCCCATTGTTTCCGCCTTCGCGAATCGTTTTCACGTCCATCGTCATTTCGAGTCCGTCGCATTCGGCAAAAGACGCGTCGCAAATCTGCATCGCCACGCCTTCGACCTTGATTTCGACGGCGAAATTAAACGCCATAAACGGATAATTCACTTTTTCATTTGTCGAAGGATTCGCCATAAATGATTGAATTCACACAGTTTCCGTAACAGTTGCGCGTCCGCCTGTCTGCACCAGACGCACATTTACGAATTTCAAAGGCTGCGACGGCGCAACTTTAATTTCGACGATAAAACGACCTTGTTCGACGCTTTGCAGATTGTTCAAAGTGTCGCTGACGTTTACTTGAAACGAAGTCGCCGGAGTCGAACCGGCAAACGCGCCGCGCATAAACATTCCGTCTAAAAGCGCAGAAAATCCACGCTGAACTTGCCGCCGAAATGCTTCGTTATTCGGCTCGAAAACATATTCCGCGCCGTGTTTCAAAGCCAAACGCCGAAGTAAACTTAAAAGTCTGCGGACATTTATCGAACGTAAATCAATTTCGTCGCTCAAGGTGTCCGAATCCAAAACCAAAAATCCGTTCGGCTCGTTTCGCAACAGATTTATCAAATTGTCTTGAAAATCGAAAAAGTCGTTTATTTCAAATGTTTTAGACAAACCCAAAACACCGAAAAGCGGTTCGTTTG
>DAITPE010000211.1:0-9069 GCA_036833775.1 Pyrinomonadaceae bacterium
CGATTCGCTGAAAAATCCGCCCGAAACGAGAACCGGAGTCGGCAAAGGAAAATTATACGAAGTCGGTCCGATCATTTTGGGACTTCGGCTTAACACGAGCAAAACTTACGGCGCATATTCGACGTTGATCTACAACAAAGGCGCGCTCGTTTTGCGAATGCTGCATTTTCTTTTTACCGATCCCAACACGGGAAACGGCGATGCATTTTTCGCAATGATGAAGGATTTTGTCGAACGTCATCGCGACGGTTTTGCTTCGACCGAAGATTTTATACGCGTTGCGAATGAACATTTCGTCAAAACTCCTTTGGCGCAAAGATACAATTTGAAGGATTTGAATTGGTTTTTCCGTCAATGGGTTTACGAAACGGCTTTGCCGTCTTACACGATGAACTACACGCTGCAAGACCAACCTGACGGTTCGTGCGTTTTCAGCGGAACGATGATTCAGGAAAATGCACCGGAAAGTTGGGCGATGATCTTGCCTGTTGTTTTCGATCTCGGCGAAAATCGAATGGCGCGTTCGACGGTAGTTGCCGTCGGTCCGAAAATGCAGTTCAGTATGAAATTGCCGCGCCGACCGCAAAAGGTCGAACTCGATCCGCAAAAATGGGTGCTTTCGGAAAAAACGAAGATAAATTGATCGTAAATTACTATGAAAATTTTGTGGATTTTATTTTTCATCTGTGTTTTTTCAATTTCGATTTTTTCTCAAACAACTGAGTTGACGCTCGAAAAAGGAGTTTTGGCGCATAAGGAAATCGATTCGATTTATAAATCTTTCAGCGAAGCGTATAAAACTTTGGATGTTGAAAAAGTTGCGAGTTTATATTCGGAAAATGCGGCTTATCTTCCGCCCGATAACGACATTTTGCAAGGTCGCGAAGCGATTCGCCCGACATTTAAGGAGTTTTTCGATTGGGTAAAATCCGAAGGTCGGACAATGACGATTTCGTTCCAGATTTTTCAACGAAAAGTCGATAAAAATTTGGCTTACGATGTCGGAGTTTACACGATTCGCCAATTTAAGGACGGAAAACAGGTCGGCGGTTTGGGACAAGGAAAATTTGTCACGGTCGCAGTCAAAGAAAAAGACGGAAAATGGCGGTTTCAGGTTGACGGTTACAGCAATCTTAAGCCGCCCGAAAAAAAATAGTTGCTTTTTGATGGCAAATAGAAGTATAAATTAATTTAGTAACCTCTTTTATCAGCCATTAGAGAAATACTCCTGAAGACTTGGCATTTAATTTTGCCGAGTCTTTTTTTTGTGAAATTAAAACTGCATTTTTGCGAAAATCGCGTTGAATGTATAATCTTAATTTGAAAAATTCGGCTTCAAATCAATATGGACAGTTTATTTAGAAGATCGGGCAGATTTTTGTTCGGGAAAGTTTTGCCGCGCAGAGCTTACAGAGTCGTTTCAGGTCCGCTTCGCGGCGCAAAATTCATTCTCGGCGCGATGGCTGGCGAAGGCGGCGGCGCGTCGGTCTATTTCAATATGATGGAAGCCGAACAGACCGAAACGATGCTTGCCGAATTTACCAAAGGCAAAGTTTTTTTCGACATCGGCGCAAATATCGGTTATTACTCGATTCTTGCTTCGCGCAATATCGGCGAGAAAGGAACTGTCGTCGCGTTTGAACCCGTCATCAGCAATCTGACTTTTCTCCAGCGTCACGTCGAATTGAACAAAGCAAAAAACGTCAGAGTTTTGCCGTTCGCGCTTTCTGATAAACAATCGATCGCTTCTTTTTCGCTCGGACAAAATTCGGCGATGGGACATTTAATGGACGGAAACGGCAATGGAAAAGGCGAAGATTTGGTTTACGTACCGACCGTGACTTTGGATGCGATCGCGGAAAAAATGAATTTGATGCCCGACGTGATGAAGATCGACGTCGAAGGCGCGGAAATGGACGTTTTTCACGGTGCGGGAAATGTTTTAAAAACGGCAAAACCGACGATCTTTCTTTCGACGCATTCGCCCGAACTTCGCACCGAATGTCTGGAATTTTTGAGAAATCTCGGTTACGAAGTAAAATCGATGCTGCCCGAAGGCGTCGATTCGCACGAATTCGTTGCCAGAGCAAAATAATCGTTTTCGGCTTTTCATATTCAAAATTGATTTTGTAGAATAAAAAACGATGTTAAGTTTTTCAGTTGCCGGGCGACGTTTTACGGCAATTTTTTTGTGCCTTTCGTTTCTGCTTTTTGCAGGATGCCGTTCAAATCAGCCTGAAGTAAATCAAAATACTCAAATCGCGCAGGACGAAGCTGTTGACGCTTTCGACGTTCCCGCGCCGAATATTAATTTGTCGAATCCATTGGTCGTTTCGCAGAAACCCGAAGACGTGGCGATGTGCGCGAAGGTCAATGAATATATCGAAAAAAGCCCTTCGGCAAACGCACGTTGGGGCGTGATCGCAGTTTCTCTAAAAGACGGACGCGTTTTATGTTCGCGCGACGGGCGCAAACTTTTTAATCCCGCTTCGATTCAAAAAACCTTAACGGCGATCGTCGCGCTCGACAAACTCGGTGCGGATTTTCGTTGGAAAACTTCCGTTTATTCTGCAAATCAGATCGATTCGGACGGAACTTTGAACGGCGATTTGGTAATTTACGGCGAAGGCGCGCCCGATTTCGACAACGATGCGCTGGAAAAGCTCGCCGTTCAATTGCAGGAAAAAGGTTTGAAGCGCGTCAAGGGAAATATCGTCGGCGACGACAGTTATTTTCGCGGCGATACGATCGGCGACGGTTGGACTTGGAACGAATTGCAATGGTATTACGGCGCGGAAGCTTCGGCTCTTTCGATCAATGAAAATCAGGCTTTCGTCAATGTTGAAAACGGTGAAGGTCGCGCTAATACGAGTTATTTAAATGTCACGGTCGGAAAGCCAACGCCGATCAATAATGCAAACCGCAACGCAAATTACGAAGCGGGCGGCATCAAACGCGGTTTGGACAACAACGAATTTTACGTTTGGGGCAATACGAACAGCTTCGGCGCGCGCGTTTCGGTGCATAATCCGGCGGGTTTGGTCGCAAAGAATTTGCGTGAATCTTTGGAGAAAAAAGGCATTACTTTTGACGGCGAAACGATGACGCGAAGCTGGCGTTCGGCTGACGCGCTCGACGTTTCAAAAGCGCAGGAACTTGCGTCGGTCGAAAGTCAGACGCTCGGCGAAGCCGTCAGGCGAATGAACAAACATTCGGTCAACATCATCGCCGAACTTCTATTGCGGACGATCGGCAAAAAGTTCGGCACGGAAATTCCCGACGGCGTTCAGCTTCCGCAAAATGTGCGCGGCGACGATATTTCCGGTGCGGCTTACGTCCGAAAATGGCTGCTCGAACATAAAATTGCGGCAGACGAAGTGCAGATTTCCGACGGTTCGGGACTTTCGCGGCTCGATTTCGTCACGCCCGAAATCTTTGCGCGGGCATTTATTTACGCGGCGCAAAATAAATTTGCCGAAGCTTTTACAAATTCCTTGCCGATCGGCGGAACGGACGGAACTTTGGGCGGCAGATTCGGCAAAGTAAAGGGCAGAGTTTTAGCGAAAACGGGAACGATCTCGTTCGTTAATTCGTTGACGGGCTACGCGCAGAAAAAAGACGGCGAAATTATCACATTTGCCGTCATCGTCAACAACGAAACGCGCAAAAAAGGCGGCGTCGGCATCATCGACACGATCGTTTTAAAGATGATGGGCGAAGATTTGGAAGAAAAAGACGGCTCGGCGGAAACGAATTCAAACAAATCTCAAAACACGAACGCAAATGCCAACGCAAATGCCAATAAACCGAATTTCGTGCTTGAAAACGGGAAGAAGTAAAAGGTAAAAATTCGTTTGAAATACAATTTTTTCAAATATAAATAATTTTGCGCGAATGATTAATTCAATAATTGGACAAATTAATTCAATTATTCGGGAGATTAATTGAATAAACTCACAAATTAATTCAATTGTTGGACGCATTAATTCAATTACAGAGCAAAAGAATTAAATAAACTTGCTCTGTAATTCAATTCTTTTGCAAGTTAATTCAATTACAGGACAAAAGAATTAAATAAACTTGCTCTGTAATTCAATTACAGAGCAAAAGAATTGAATTAACTTGCACATTTAAAGAATTAATTGGTCATTTGAAAGAATAAGTCGGACGGTTTTTGGGTTTTTAAGTTGAAATAAAGAAACGCGCACGAAGTAAGAGTGTAAATGCTGAAACACGCTTACTTCGTGCGCGTTTCTTCAATAAAATCATCTGAAAAGAAAGCCGAGAAAGAGAAATATCCAGAAAAAGATGATGAAAATTATCGGCATTATCATTGCGATCAGACAGCCCATATTTGCCCACGATTCACGGTTTTGCGTGAATACTTCGGGGCAATTCGGGCAAAATTCCTTCGTTTCCAGAAAAGGTCTTTTGCATCTTTCACAAATCTTCAGCTTCATTGCATTTTCAGATTAGCATAAGTTCGGGTTAAAAAATTAGTTAGCGGATTATTAGTTTTCGGTTTTTGCCGCATAAAAAAACTGTGATAATCTTAGCGTTTTCAAACTCAGAATTTAAAGGAAATTAACACGTAAAAATGGTTGAAGAATTTGCTTTCGATAACACGGAAGAGCGTCGTCGGTCGCGTCAAAACGGTGATGCAGGTTGGATTGAAGTCATTGTCGGTTCGATGTTTTCGGGAAAATCCGAAGAACTTATCAGAAGATTGAAACGCGCCCAGATCGCACGTCAAAAAGTTCAGGTTTTCAAACCGAAGATCGACGACCGCTATTCGATCGAGCAGATCGCGTCGCATTCGGGAATGACGCACGTTTCAAAACCCGTCATGACCGCTGATGAAATGATGTCGAAAATGGAAGACGATACGCAGGTCGTCGGCATCGATGAAGGACAATTTTTCGATATGGAATTGGTCAACGCGGTGACGGAATTAGCCAACAGCGGAAAACGCGTGATCATTGCCGGATTAGACCAAGATTACACGGGCAGACCGTTTGAACCGATGCCGCAGCTTCTTTCGATCGCTGAATTTATCACGAAAACCCACGCGATCTGCGTAAAATGTGGCAACACCGCAAACTATTCGCAAAGAACTTCGGAATCGACCGAAAGAGTTCAGGTCGGCGCACACGATAAATACGAAGCCCGCTGCCGAAAATGCTTCGTTCCGCATTCAGACACGCCGACGGTCGTTTAGGAATTTTTACCACAGAGACACAGAGACACAGAGAAATCAAAATAGAAAAAGAGAAACGAACGTCTTTTAAATTCTATTTATACAATAAAAACTCTGAGTTCTCTGTGTCTCTGTGGTGAATTATTTCAACATCCATTTCGTCCGCGTGTAAGCGATTCTGAAATTTTTCTTTTCCGCGTTTTTCTGCGATTGACTGCCGGGAAGTGCGCCCATCATTGCGATCTTACAGCCTTTTTCAGCCGCAAATTTCAAACGTGCATTTAAAAGGGCGAGCTGTGCGCCTTTGCGTCTGCCTTCGGGGACGGTGCTTGCGCCTGCGAGAAGCGCGACATCATTATTTATAAATAACATTCCGGCGGAAATCGGTTCGCCGTCGAGTTCGGCGAGAAAAGGGAAACCGCCTTTGCACGACGCGCTGATCTTGCCGAACTCGAACATAAAATCCGCCAGACCTTCCATTTCCGTTGCCCAACCGCCTGCCGAAGTTTTCGCCCAGATTTCTTCCTCGCCTTTTTCGATAATGCGTGTCACGATCTGCGGATTCGTCTGTAAACCCGCGAGCATTTCGTCATTGATTTCCCGATACATCACGCTCGTCATTTCAACAAGTTGATAACCGCGCTCGTTTAATAAATTCAACAAATTAGCGTCTGCAAGCGGCGAAACTTCGTGAAAAACTTCCGCACCTTTCGTTTTGAAAAATGTTTCGAGTTTTTCAAAATGTTCGTGCGTAGTTTCTTCGAACATCCCGAGACAAAATGTTTGCGTGAGCGGCGATTCAACGCCATCGAACATCGCAAACGCGCCGCCGACCTCGATCCATTCGGCGTTTGATTCGGGATTTGATAATTTCCGCGCTTCGACAAAATCTACGTTTGCCATTGCTTCAGTGCGTTCGAGTTTTTGCGATAAAGTTTTGTCTGAATATATCATTTTGAAAGTTTCAATCTTAAACGTAAAACTTGAAATTGTGAAGAAATAGAACACGGATCGGGCGAATCAGGCAGATTTTTTCAGATCAATCATTAAAAATTATCCGCCACTATCCGCCCAATCTGCCGAATCCGCGTTCTAAAAACTGCAATATTATATTTTTATTGTTCAAACTGCTTTCAATTGTTATTCTCTAAACAGTGCTTGAATTTTATTTTGCAAAAACCAAATACGCCTTACGCGCCATTGTTTTACTCGGCGTGTTTCTCGGTTTGTTGGTTTCGAGCGGCGAAGGTGTGCGGCTTTTTCCGTTTCCGAACGTGAAAGCCGAAACGCGCGAAAGCGTTGAGAATCAAAATAAAATTCCGCATCAATTCAATCTGCATCGTTTCGGCGAAGAACGAAACGCTTTTCACGCCGAATCTTTTCACGGCAAGTTTTCGCCGCATCTTACGAACGGTTTTAAATTTCGTCAAAAGCTTTCCTTCAAACCAAAAAATTCAAGGTTCGAATTAGATAATTCAAACCGTTTCGCCTTTCACGAATCGCGCCGCGCTCTTAATAATCGCGGCAAACGTGCGCCTCCTTTTTTTCAATAGTTCGTTTGTTTTCTTTCGGATTTTTCGCGTCAAAAGTCCGAAATTATTGAATCGTATTTATTGAAAAAATTATTTTACAAGGAGGAATTTTATAAATGCACGCTCCGCCTTTATTTGAAGATTTATTAATTATTTTACTCGTTTCATTGCCGGTCGCATTTATCTGCCTACGGCTGAAACTTCCTTTGCTCGTCGGTTTGATGCTGACGGGAATCGTCATCGGACCTTACGGTTTGGGCTTCGTCAAAGAACTCGAAGCGATCGAAGTTTTGTCCGAGATCGGCGTGATGCTGCTGCTTTTCACGATCGGTCTGGAATTTTCTTTGAAACGTCTCAAAGAAATGAAACGGCTCGTCTTGATCGGCGGCGGATTACAGGTTTTGCTGACCGTCGCCGCCACTGCCGGAGTCGCGTTTCTTTTCGGGCGACCGTTTAATCAAGCCGTTTTTTACGGCTTTCTCGTCGCGCTTTCGAGCACCGCGATTGTTTTAAAAAGCTACGCCGATCGCGGCGAAACCGATGCGCCGCACGGACGCGCCGGAGTCGGGATTTTGCTTTTTCAGGACATCAGCATCGTTTTGATGATGCTTTTCGTGCCTATTTTGGGCGGAAAAGATGCGGCTTCGTTCGGTTCTATCGTGAAAACGCTCGGCGGTTCGCTGCTCGCATTGATCGTGATCGTCGCGGCGGCTTGGTTTATCATCCCGATACTTCTCAAAAAGGTCGGCAAATACAATACGCCCGAACTCTTTATCTTAACGGTCGTTTTGTTTTTCCTCGGCATTTCTTTCCTAACGTCGCAATTCGGTTTATCGCTCGCATTGGGCGCATTTATTGCGGGAATGGTTTTGGCAGACACGGATTTCAGCCATCAGGCAACCGCCGATATTTTACCGTTTCGAGATGTTTTCAACAGCATTTTCTTTGTTTCGATCGGACTACTGCTTTCGGTCGGTTCGCTCATCGCAAATATTTCGACGGTTTTGATATTGGTGGCATTTGTCGTCGCCGTCAAGTTTTTGATCGTCTGGGCGGTCGTCAAACTGTTGGGATTTCCGCAGAGAGTTTCGGCAATGACGGCGTTAGGACTCGCGCAGATCGGCGAATTTTCGTTCGTTTTGGCAAAATCGGGCAAAGCGGTCGATTTATTGAGCGATGCCGATTATCAAACGTTTCTCGCGGCTTCGATTATTTCGATGATCGCCACGCCTTTCTTAATTGCCGCTGCGCCGGGGTTCGGTGATTTCTTTCAAAAGGTCTTTAAAGATAAAACGGAAGCGGATGCGGAGATCATCGACGAAGAAATTCACTTAACATCGAGCGGCGGTTTGACGAATCACGTCATTATCGTCGGTTACGGTTTGAACGGACGCAATTTAGCGCGTGTTTTACGCGCCGTTCTCGTGCCTTACACGATTCTCGAAGTCAACGCGGAAACCGTCAGGAACGCGAAAGAAAAAGGCGAAAAGATAAATTTCGGCGATGCGACGCGTCGCGAGGTTTTGCATCACGCGCACGTCGAAGACGCACACGCTCTCGTTCTCGCAATGAGCGATCCGCAGGCTGCCAGACGCACCGTTAAGCAGGCGCGGCAGATGAATCCGACGATGCACATCGTCGTTCGCACTCGCTACACTTCCGAGATCACCGAACTGCTTGAACTCGGCGCAAACGAGGTGATTCCCGAAGAATTCGAGACGAGTATCGAGATATTTTCGCGCGTTCTGCAATGCTACGGAGTCGATCGACACGTCATCGAAGGTCAAATTGCCGCCGTTCGCCGACAGGGTTACGAGATGCTTCGTTCTCCGTCGATGCCTGCCGTCAAGATCGGCAATCTCAACGCCGCTCTGAACGATGCTGTGACCGAAACCGTTAAATTAGAAAACGATTCGCCCGTCATCGGCAAGACCTTAGCCGAACTCAATCTGCGCGGCGAAAGCGGCGCAACGCTTATCGCCGTCGTCCGCAACGGTGAAACGAAGATCAATCCCGGCGCGAATTACAAACTCCTCAAAAACGACCTTTTAGTTCTGCTCGGAACGAACGAAAAGATCGAACGCGCCTTGAAAATACTCGAACCCGAAACCGCCGAACTCGGTTTCAATGCTTGAGAAAAGATGCGGAGTGATTTAACTTAAAGCAGGAATTTCACCACAGAGACACAGAGACACAGAGTTTTTTATTGCGGCAGAAAAGCAGAGAGTTTAATTTATGTGAATTAAGAGTAGGACACTGAAAGCAGATTTTTCGAGATTTTCTTTGCGAACTTTGCGCCTTTGCGTGAAAGAATCTGTGATTAACTGAGAAACATTGCAA
>DAITPE010000212.1:0-9050 GCA_036833775.1 Pyrinomonadaceae bacterium
GTGAATGCGCTCGAAAACATTCTCGGCGATTACTTCGGAACTAAGGCAAAAGTTCAGCAATTTTTCGGTCAATGGTTGGATTTAAACGAAGAAAGTATTACAAAATTGGGCGCGGCGAACAGCCAATTGGGTGTGAGCGCAATCATCGGAACGCGAATTTGGGATCAGCAATCGAAATTCCGCGTTCGTTTAGGCGCGATGACGTTTCAACAATATCAATCGTTTCTGCCGAACGGCTCAGCGCATAAACAATTAAAGTCGATCATCAATTTTATGGTCGGTTTGGAATTTGACTTCGATGTTCAGCTTATTCTTGAAAAGAAACAAGTTCCGAGTACAATCTTAACGACTCGCGCCAAACGCAAACCGATGCTCGGTTGGACTTCGTTTTTAAAGACAAAACCATTTAAGCAGGACGATGAACAATTAGTTTTACAGATGGAATAATATTTTTTTAAGTCGTGTAAAGGAGAAGGAACTATGAACGTAAATTTAAAATCTTTGGTCGGTAGATTAAACGACACTTGCCGAAACGCGCTCGAAGGCGGCGCGGGTTTGTGTCTTTCGCGCACGAATTACGATGTCGAGATCGAGCATATTTTAGCTAAACTGCTCGAGCAAGACGACACCGATTTACATAAAATTTGCCGTCATTATGAAGTAAATATTGACCGTTTAAATAAGGATGTCAGTGTCGCGCTCGACAGATTGAAAACCGGAAATTCGCGCACGCCCGGACTTTCCGACCGTTTGCCGCAATGGTTTCAAAACGCTTGGCTCGTCGCTTCGGTCGATTTCGGCGCGGCGCGTGTTCGTTCGGGACATTTAATTTTATCTTTGCTTTCAAACGATTCGACGGCGCGGATCGCCCGCGATATTTCGCGCGAATTTTCGCATATTTCCGTCGAATCTTTAACAACGAAATTGCCCGAAATTACGGCTGATTCATCCGAAGAACGCGATGCGGTCGCGCTTGGCGAAACGGCTTCGTCTTCGGGCGGCGCACCGGTTGCAACAGGCGTTCCGGGCAGAACGAAAGCACTTGATCAATACACAGAAGATTTGACAGCGAAAGCCGCCGCCGGAAAGATCGATCCGATTCTCGGACGTGATTTTGAAATTCGTCAGATCGTCGATATTTTAACGCGCCGCCGTCAAAATAATCCGATTTTGACAGGCGAAGCAGGCGTCGGAAAAACTGCCGTCGTCGAAGGTTTTGCGTTGAGAATTTCGCAAGGCGATGTACCTGAGCCGCTGAGAAATGTTGCGGTCAGAACTCTCGATTTGGGACTTCTTCAAGCAGGCGCAGGCGTCAAAGGCGAATTTGAAAATCGTTTGAAATCGGTAATTGATGAAGTAAAAGCTTCGCCACAGCCGATTATTTTGTTTATTGACGAAGCGCACACGATGATTGGCGCGGGTGGTCAAGCCGGACAAAACGATGCCGCAAACCTTTTGAAACCTGCACTTGCGCGCGGCGAACTGCGAACGATCGCGGCAACGACTTGGGCGGAATACAAAAAATATTTTGAAAAAGACGCCGCGCTTGCCAGACGTTTTCAGGTCGTCAAAGTCGAAGAACCCGATGAAGAAAAAGCGATCGGAATGATGCGCGGACTTCTCGACAAAATGGAAGAACATCACAATGTTCGCATTTTGGACGAAGCGATCGTTGAGTGCGTGAAGCTCTCAAATCGATATATTACAGGTCGTCAGCTTCCCGATAAATCGGTTTCCGTGCTCGACACGGCTTGCGCGAAAGTCGCCATCGGACAAGGCGCAACGCCGGGTTCGGTCGAAGATGCGACGCGACGCATTCAAAATCTGACTTCGGAAATCAATTCGCTCGAACGCGAACAAGTAACTGGCGCAACGCACGACGAACGGCTCGAAGATTTGAAGAAAAAACGCACCGAAACCGAGGAAGTTTTGGCGAAATTGAATGAACAATGGGAAAAAGAAAAAGATTTGACGAATCAAATCCGCAACATTCGTTTAAAACTCGAAATGTCGCGGCTCGATTCGACAAACGGAAATAACGAAAGTTCGGCTGTGGCAAACGAAACAGTCGAAACATCCGAAGTTGCCGCTGCCGCAACTGCTGAAACGACTTCGACGACGGGCGATGCAACGGCGACCGCAACGGCTCCCGAAACCAACAAACCCGTTGACACCGAATTTTTGAAGGGCGAATTAAAGCGTTTGAACGCCGAATTGAAAGAACTTCAAGGCGAAAATCCGTTGATGTCGCCGGTTGTCAACGGTCAGATCGTCGCGGAAGTCATCTCGGGTTGGACAGGAATTCCGATCGGGAAAATGGTCGCGGACGAGATCAACGCGGTTTTGAATTTACAGCAAACTTTGGGCGAAAGAGTTCTCGGGCAAGATCACGCGCTCGAAGCAATTTCTCAAAGAATTCGAACATCACGCGCAGGTTTGACCGATCCGAAACGTCCGATCGGTGTGTTTTTACTCGTCGGAACTTCGGGCGTCGGTAAAACGGAAACTGCGCTTGCGCTCGCCGATTCGCTTTACGGCGGCGAACGCAATCTTATCTCGATCAATATGAGCGAATATCAGGAAGCGCACACGGTTTCGAGTTTGAAAGGTTCGCCTCCGGGATATGTCGGCTACGGCGAAGGCGGCGTTTTGACGGAAGCGGTCAGAAGAAAACCTTATTCGGTCGTGCTTCTGGATGAAGTCGAAAAAGCGCATCCCGACGTAATGGAATTATTTTTCCAAGTTTTCGACAAAGGCGTTTTGGAAGACGGCGAAGGACGCGAGATAGACTTTAAAAACTGTATCATTTTGCTGACTTCAAACGTCGGAACGGACACAATTATGAAGCTTTGCGCCGATCCTGATACGAAGCCCGATCCCGACGGATTAGTCGAAGCCGTTCGTCCCGAACTCGTTAAAGCATTCAAGCCTGCGCTTTTAGGTCGTATGGTAACGGTTCCTTATTATCCGATCTCGGACGATATTCTGCGGCTGATCATTAAGTTGCAACTCGGCAAAATTCGTCAGCGCATCGCGGATAATCACGGCGCACAGTTTTCGTATGACGATTCCGTCATCGATACGGTCGCGAAACGCTGCACGGACGTCGATTCGGGTGCGAGAAATGTTTATAACATCTTGACCGGAACGCTTTTACCGGAAATGTCAGGCGAAGTGCTTTCGCGGATGGCTTCGGGCGAAGGTATCAAGAAAGTTCACGTTTCGGTCGGCGACGGCGAAAAATTCGTTTACGAAATCAGCTAGAAACAAATCGAAAAAAGTTGCGAAAACTAATAATAGTAAAATTAGTTTCGCAACTTTTTTTGTAATTCACGTCTTTACAGAGTGCTTTGAAAGTTTTTAGAAACAAATTTTCTCCAAAGAAATCTGGTATATTAATCTTTCAAAGCACTCAAAAAAAGGTTGGTAAAAAAAGATGGCAACAACGCAAGAAGGCAGATTATTAAAGATCACGACACCTTTAGGTCCCGATTATTTGTTAATTAATAAATTGTCGGCAGAAGAGAAAATCTCCGAACTTTTTTCTTTTGAGGTCGAATTACTGCACGAAGAAGACACGACAGAAGGATATGAGCCGACTGTAGTTGATATAAATTCGCTGCTCGGACAAAATGTTTCGATCGAAATTAAACAGAGAGAAGGAACAACGCGTTATTTCAGCGGCATCATCAATCGTTTTTCGCAAGGTATCCGCCATCGCCGTTTTACTTTTTACCGAACAACGATCGTGCCGAAAGTTTGGATTTTGACGCAAATTCGTCAGAGCCGTATCTTTCAGCACAAAAGCGTTCCCGATATTTTGAAGGAAGTTTTCAAAGGTTTTGAAGTAATTTACGAAATCCAAGGCGATTTCAAAAAACGGAATTTCTGCGTTCAATACCGCGAATCCGATTTCGATTTTGCGTCGCGGCTGATGGAAGAAGAAGGAATTTTCTACTTTTTCGAGCATTCCGACGGCAGTCACAAAATGATTCTTGCGAATACGCCGCAATCGCATCGTGATTGTCCTTCAAAAAGCGAGATAAAATATTTTCTAAAACCCGAAGAAGAAGATTTTCCGACATTGATCACGCGGTGGCGAACCGATTACGTTTTACAGACAGGAAAAGTCACTTTTTGGGATCATCATTTTCAACTGACGACCAACAAGATCGACGCGCAGCAGCCTTCGCGTTTCAGTGTCGGCGGCAATCAGAATCTTGAATCTTATGATTATCAAGGCGGTTATGCGCGAAAATACGACGACATCGACCGCACCGGCGGCGAGCGTTCCGATTTGACGAATGTTTTTCCCGATAAGCAGAAAACCGCCGAAAACGCGATGCAGGCACTCGATGCCGGGTATAAAACTGCCGACGGCGGCGGAAATTGCTGTTCGATGACGGCAGGTTTTCGCTTTAAACTGATCCAGCATCCTTCGTCCGATGAAAACGGGCAATACATTATTACTTCGATCTCTCACAGAGCCGAACAAAATCCCGAATATGTGTCGGACGAAGAAGTTCAAGACCCGTATCTGAACGATTTCAAATGTCTTTCGCACGGTGCGGGCGCACCGCCGTTTCGTCCGGTCAGAAAAACGGAAAAACCGACCGTCAGCGGAAGCCAGACGGCGATGGTCGTCGGTCCGGCGGGCGAAGAGATTTTTACCGATAAATACGGACGCGTCAAAGTTCAGTTTCACTGGGACAGACAAGGTAAAAACGATGCCGATAGTTCGTGTTGGGTGCGCGTCGGAACGCTTTGGGCTGGCAAACAATGGGGCGTGATTCATATTCCGCGCATCGGTCAGGAAGTGATCGTCGATTTTATCGAAGGCGATCCCGATCAGCCGATCATCGTCGGTTCGGTTTACAATCCCGAAACGATGCCGCCGTACACTTTGCCCGACAACAAAACGCAAAGCGGCGTGAAAAGCCGTTCGAGCAAAGGCGGAACTCCGGCAAATTTCAACGAATTTCGTTTTGAAGACAAAAAAGGCTCGGAAGAAGTTTATCTCCACGCTGAAAAAGATTGGACGATCATGGTCGAACACGACAAAAATCAGATCGTCGGTCACGATGAAACGCATTTGGTGAAACACGACCGCACGAAAACGGTCAATAATGACGAAACGACGACGATCATTCACAATCGAACCGAAACGGTCGGCAGCGGAAGCGATAAAGAAAAAATTACGATCAAAGGTTTTCGTGAAGAAATGGTCGAGAAAAACGAATCGATCACGATCAAAGAAGACCGCAACCGCGACGTGATCGGCGAACATAAAACGAGCGTCGGCAAAAATGAAACGAACAGCGTGACGAAAGACCGTAAGGACAACGTCGGCGGAAGTTACACGCTTTCGGTGACGAACGAAATCACCGAATCGGCGAAAAAAGTAACGATTTCTGCCGGTGTCGAACTCGTTTTGAACGGTCCCGGCGGACAAATTAAAATCGGTGCGGACGGCGTAACGATCACGGGTGTTTTGGTCAAGATCAACTAATTTTTACGAGGACTTTGAATGCAGCATATCGTTCAGGAAATAGTTGACACTTTGCAGGATTTTATTGCCGCCGAACAGCTTTCTTTGATGCTTATCGAAGCGAAAGAGGAAGAAGCCGCGCTTGTCTTAAAAACCTTTGCAATGGTCGAAGAAGACGAGCAATCGCCCGACATTTTTCTGACCTTCGGCGACGATTTTCAAGACACGCGCCGTTACGTCGAAATGATCATCGAACGCCAGCGCGAACAGATCGAACTCGTCAACGCCGAACTCGAAAAAGAAGGAAAACCGGTGATCGAACCGCTTCCTGCCGAGCTTTCGGAAAGAAGCAAACCGTCGCAGGAACGCCTAATCGAACTTTTTCTGCACACGCGCAAAGTCGTCGAACCCGAACGCCAGATCATCTGGAATTTTTATCCGGTTTCCAATCTCGAACCCGAAAAGGAAGATTTTTATTTGAATCTTTTCGACGGAATCATTCGCAAAACGATTGCGGGCGAGATCGAAGGCACGAAAATCATTTTGCGCGACACGCCGAATAATGCTTTCCGCGAAAGATTTTACGACGATTCGGAAGAAAATCCGAAAGTTTTCTGCTACAAACCCGAAGTCGATTTTCAGACGGTTTTAAAGAAGATCGAAGAACGCGCGAAAAACAAAGAACTTCCGCCCGAAGAACGTGTGCAGAGCGTGATGCTGATGGCTGGCGTTGACGTTGCCGAAAAGCGTTTCGACGACGCGCTTTTGAAAAACCAACAGGTTTTGAAACATTATCAGAAAACAAAGCAAAAACAGAACGAATCGGTCGTCCAAAATAACATCGGCGATATTTATTATTTACAGGGCGATTATGTGCAGGCGCAGGCAAACTACGAAAAAGCGATCACGATTGCCGTCGAAGAAAAATCGCAGCCGCTCGTTCTTTATCAAAGTATGAATGTCGGAAATTCGCTTTTTATGCAGGAGCGTTACGACGAAGCTTTTCCGTATTACGAATCGTCGGAACAGCTTGCCGAGGTCAATAAAGTTTTGATTCAGCAAGTTCAGGCGTTGGAAAGAATGGGCGACACGCGCCGCGCACAGGAAAAGCCGGACGAAGCGATCGAGATTTATAACAAAGCCGCCGATCTGTGCCGCGAAAATAAATATAAATACGGTTTGCAGGGCATTTTACAAAGACTTTGCGAAGTTTACGCGGAAAAACGCGATCAGGAAAAACACGACGAGTGTAAAAAAGAATTGGACGAAACGCAGGAAGAATTGAAAAAGATCGATCCGCATTTCGTCAACGAGAAATAAAAGATTATGGCAAACGGCGACGGTCCCGCAGGACCGATTTCAGCAGTTCAGGGATTTGTAGGAAGTGTGGTCAGCACCGTGACCGCGCCGGTTGACGCGCTCAATCTGGCGGTCGCACAGGCAACGCTCGAAGTCTTGAAATTTTTGCCGAAAATGCCCGCCGCGCGTCTTTATTCCGATTTCGTTTTCCAATTCGGTCACAGCCATCCGCATCCGCCGACGTTTGGCGTTCCGATCCCGAGCACTGGTCCCGTTCTTGCTTCGGGCTGTATGAGCGTTTTAATTAACGGCTTGCCTTCGGCGCGAAACGGCGATTTAGGATTAGCGGTTTGGTGCGGCGGATACTTCCCGATTTTTGAAATTATCACGGGTTCATCGCACGTATTTATGGGCGGAGCGCGTGCCGCACGTCAAGTAATGGACGTGACGCTTCATTGCCTGCCCGATCCTTTAGGCGGAAAATGGGGCATCGGCAAACTCGATATTGCGATGGCGATTTTCGGTGTCGGGATGAGTGCGCTGAATACTGCCGCCGCCGTCGAAGGCGCGATCGTTGCCGAAGAAGTTGCGAGCGATTCGCAAGGAACTGCCGATGCGGAAGCCGCCGCCGCCGCTGCCGCCGCTGCCGGAGTCGGTGCAGGCGTTGCCGCCGCACAGCTTGCCGCCGATGCCGCCGCAACCGCGATGGGATTATTGATGGGCAAAGACCCCGGCGTCGGTTTTCCGTTCGGAATGATCACGATGGGAAGCCCGAATGTGCTTGTCGGCGGATTCCCGATGCCCGGTTGGATGACGATCTTAAAAGGCTTAGGCAAATTGCTGAAACCCGTTATTCGCCGAATTCAAATGAAGCTTCCACCCGGAAAACTTCGCAACGCACTTTGTCCTGTGACCGGACACCCGGTTGAAGTCGTTACAGGCAGAATGTTTACGCAAAAGACGGATTTCGAGGTCGATTGGCGAATTCCGGTTTCTTTCGACCGCATCTACGATACTTCTTCGGTCGATTACGAAAGCACGCTCGGTTGGGGTTGGACGCATCCATACGATCAGCATTTGTGGGAAAGCAAGCGTTACAATTGTTTGATTCTTCGCAACGAAGAAAACCGTCAGGTTCGTTTCGACAAATTAAAGATCGGCGAAAGATATTTTCAGCCGCTCGAACGCGTTTGGCTGAAACGAACGGACGAAAGCGAATACGAGATTTTCGATTGCAAAGACGGACTTTTCTACAAGTTCGGCAAAACGGTCGAAGAAGATTTCACGTCCGAAAAAACGGCTTTACGATTAAAAGAGATTTTCGACCGCAACGGCAATCGTTTGCAGTTGAAGCACGAAGGCAATCTTTTAACCGAAATAAGCGGCGGCACGAGCGATTTTTTGAGATTTCATTATCACGATTCAGCGGGCAGAACTCGGCTTTTCGAGATCAAGCATCATTTAAGAAACGGTCAGAGCATCAGCCTGATGAAATTCGGCTACAACGGCGATTCTGAATTGATTTCAGCCGCCAACCGAACTTACGTGCCTTACACATACAATTACGAAGATCATCTGATGACGCGCGAAACCAACCGCAACGGTTTGAGTTTTTACTTTGAATACGAAGGCGAAGGACAAAATGCGCGCTGTGTTCACACTTGGGGCGACGGCGAAATTTACGAACGTTGGATAACGTATCTGCCGAAAGCCAAGATGACCAAAGTCAAGGACGGTTTGGGAAACGAAACCATCTATCATTACAACGAACTCGACTTTGTGACGAAGATATTCAATGCCGAAGGCGGCATTTACCAATTTGAATACGGCGAATCGGGCGAACTTTTAAAGGAAACCGATGAAGTCGGCAATGTGACCGAATTTCAATACGACGAACAGTTTAACTGCGTCAGCCAAACCGAACCGAACGGAGCGGTTTTGCAAGCGCAGTTTGACGAATATTGCCAGCCGCTTGCCGTGACCGATGAAGAAAGCGCACAGTGGCTTCACGAATACGATGAAAAAGGCAATATGACGGCGGTTGTCAGCCCTTTAAATTCGCGTCGTGAGTATTTTTACAATAATTTCGGAGATGTCACGCTTTACCGCGACGCGCTCGGCAACGAAACTTCGTTTGAATGGAACGAGGCTGGACAGATCGTTTCGGTTATCAATCCGGTCGGCGGCAGAACGCGTTATTCCTACAACGAACGCGGTTTTTTGAGCGAAACCGTCGAAGAATTCACAAACATAAAGACGAACT
>DAITPE010000213.1:0-9010 GCA_036833775.1 Pyrinomonadaceae bacterium
CGTCGCGACCGCGCCGAAGCCTTTGACCGTAAACGATCGATCGATCGGCAAACGTGCAATCGTTTCATTTTTTCTTGCAGGAATCTTTGCGGATAATTCCTTTAATTTTTCTTTTAATTCCGCAATTCCTTCGCCCGTTTTTGCCGAAACCGAAAGAATCGGAGCGTCCTGCAAAAACGAATTTTCGACGAGTTCGGCGACTTCCAGATTAACGAGTTCGAGCAGTTCGTCGTCAACCAAATCTTTTTTTGTGAGAACAATCAAACCTGCTTTCGTTTCAAGCAGGCGGCAAATCTCAAAATGTTCGCGCGTCTGCGGCATCACGCCTTCGTCCGCCGCGATTATGAGCAAAACCAGATCGATTCCACTCGCACCGGCAAGCATATTTTTGACGAATTTTTCGTGTCCCGGAACGTCAACGAAACCGATCTTTATTTCGCCCAGATCGAGTTCGCCGAAACCGATGTCGATCGTGATTCCGCGCTGTTTTTCTTCCGGCAAACGATCGGCATCAACGCCCGTTAAAGCTTTGACGAGCGCGGTTTTACCGTGATCGATATGTCCTGCCGTGCCGACGATGATGTCCATAAAAAGAAAATCCAAGTTTAGCATTTTTCCTGCCAAACTTGGATTTTTACCGAGCTGTTTTTCGAGTTATTCAACTACATCGAATTCGACATATTGAGCAGCAAATTTTTTATTACTTTCCTTGTCGGTTGCGATCACCTGTAAAATGTAACTTCCGGCTTCCATATCGGTTCCGAGTGAAACCGTTCCGGCAGTTTGCAGACGTTTCAGATCGGTCTGTCCTTCCATATTGAGCGATGTCGGAGTTTGTTCAAAAACAACTTTGCCGTCTTTGATCAGGCGCATTTGCGTTTCGATTTGTTTACTTTCTTTCGGATTGTAAACGACATAATCGCAATAAAGTATCGTTCCGCGTTTGAACTGCCGAATCGAAGCATCGAGCAAAGTGCTGCGGTCGCCGTTGTTGCGGTTGCCGTCAAGCTTTACTTTTTGCCATTCGTCTGCCTTAAAATTATCGAGGACGAGATTGGAAAGTGCCATTCTCTTGTTTACGTCGGGAACTTCGATAAACTGCGAAGCCGAGCCGATTTTATTCGTGATCGTATCGCTCAAAGCAATTCTGAATTGATATGCGCCCGTTTTTTTGATCGGAACGGTCATCATATAAACCAAACCGTTTTTGAGAATGCTTTGATGCATTTTGTCGGTCAATTCGATCTCGAAAGTTCTCGCTAAAGTATCGACAGGCACACCGTTATCGCCGAAAGTCATTGCCAACAAATCAAAACTAGCCCTTTGTTTTCCGCCGTCCATGGTCGCAAAGAAAAGGTCTTTTGCATCGATATAAATCAGAGCTTGGATCAAATTTCCATTCTTCACGTCATTTTGAAAGATCGGATAAACGCTCAAATTTATTTCGTTTGTGCTAAACGGCGAAGTAAGCGATGCGGTTAGTTTTTGGCGCGGCGTTTTCGGTGCTTCTTCCAACTTTTGATCGGTAACTCCGAAAAATCCGCTTCGGTAACGAATCTTTAAATCGGGACGTTTGAGTTTTACGATCAATTTATTGAATTTATTTTTTGTCGGATCGAAAGTGTCCGAATCAGGCTGATAACCAATCAAATAATAACTTCCCTGATCAAACAATGCCCGACCTAAATCTTCGGCAAGGTCGATTCGATTGATCGATGCCAAGCCTCCGGTTTCATCCGATAAAAACCGAAGACCTTGCTTCTGCATCATAAGTGCAACTGACTGATCTGAACTAATCATAGCCGAATTTTCAAGTCCGCGCGGATCGAAAGTATAAAGAACAACCGAGGCACGATTTGCCATATCCGCAACCACGCGGAGTTTATCCATCGTTTTAGGATCATTCGGATCATGTCCAAATCCCTCGGAAAAAAACATAATCGATTTTCTTCCCGGCAATTGCTGCATTCCGCGAATTACATAACCTAATGCGGCAAGTGTTCCTGAAGTAAAATTTTGTCCGCGAAGTTCGTCGATATAATCCTGAATTTCGCGGTCTTTGCGATTTCCGCCAAAACCTTTGTCGAAATTTCCCTGTTCGTTTATTCCTTGTCCGCCTCTTTTTTCTTTTTCGGCAAACGGCAAAAAACTGCCGAACAGATCAACGCTGTTCCATTTTATTTTCTCGATTGCCGCAAAAAGTTGGCGTTTGTCTGATGTAAAAGACTGCAAAGCACCGACGCCGCCTTTGGTGCGGATAATCGCAACCAGATCGCCTTCCTGCATTTGTTCATTGATGAATTTTTTCACCGCTTGCTTGGTAAAATAGATGCTGTTGAACCCCAAACCCAGATCATCGATAACGATTGCATAAGTGCGTTTAACTTGTTCCGTTTTCAATCTTGCAGGCGGAATCGGGATGGCATTTTTATTTTTTGCCGGATTTTTTTCAAGAGTGTTTTCAAGCGAAACTAATTTATTTGCAGAAATGAATGAAAAATTTGTGATTGTTTGTTTTTTATCGTTTTCGTAAACCTCAAAATCTTCGGGTTTTAGATCAGTGACGGGTTTTCCGTCTTTATCTGTCACGGTGACATCGACCTGTATCAAATCGGTCGAAATCTTGATCGTGTCGTCATCAGGCGGCGTTGCGGTCGGGACAGGCTTTTTATTTTGCCCGAAAACTGAAAAGTGAAATAAAAAAACGATTGCTAATACAAAAAAAAGACTAAACGATTTCATAAACTACTTCCCTCAGAGATTCTGAATTTTCAAGTTATTCACATAGATATAACGACGTTTTCACAACGAAAGTCAAGATTTTTCCCGCCGAAGTCGATCTTTTTTTTAGTAAAACGATTTAACGGTAAAAGTAATGTCTTTATTTTCTGATTGCGATGTAAATTTGATCAAATACATTTTGAAATTATTTTCCTAAAAAATCCGCGTTAGAAAACGGAGAAATTTTATGAAAATCATCAACGCATTTTTCATTTCGATTTTACTTTTTACAATTCCGTTTTTTGCACAAAGCAAAAATGTTTTGGCTGACGGAAATCCGCCTTTGACGCAAACGATGGTCGATCGTTTGACGAAGCTGATGCAATGGTCGCTTGATTCGGATTTTTCCGACGAAGAACGCAGTCGAATGCGTTCAGTTTTGGTCGATTACTGGGAAAAAGACGACGAAAAAAGTATTAAAGCAACTGTCGATATGCTTGCTTTCGAGGAAAAGATCGCTTCGGCAAACGATTCGCAAAAACAGAATTTACAGCCGCAGATCGAACAAAAATTATTGAAAGAATTTGAAAAAGATGCGAATGAACCGCTCAATAAACTTTTATTTGCCGTTTATAAACGCAATCATTCGGCTTCAAATTCGGGTTCGCTCGAAGATTTGATTGGTCGCTGGCAAGTCAGTCACGGAAATTCGTTGACGACGCAAAATATTTACACGGGCGCGCTCGGCGACGCGAACGGAATGATCGCCGAATACGACATCAAACCTAACGGCAGCGTGATTTACAGCTTTTTTATGTCGCAGAATAATTACGGCTGTGTGACGAAAATCAAAACGTCGAAAACCGGACGCGTTTCGATCAATGGCTCAAACGCCATTTTTGTGTATGACAAAGACACGACGACGAGTTCGGACAGTTGCAATGCAAAAAACAATTACACGAAAAATCTCGGGAAAACGAGCGAAACTTTAAATTTCAACTTCAAACGCGAAAACGGCAAAAAGCAGTTTTGTTTTACGAACGGACAATTAAAAGACTGCGCCGTAAAAGTTGATTAAGAAATTCACCACAGAGACACGGAGAGCACAGAGTAAAAAACATTTTCAAAATCTCTG
This sequence comes from Pyrinomonadaceae bacterium, assembly GCA_036833775.1. Classification (GTDB taxonomy): domain Bacteria; phylum Acidobacteriota; class Blastocatellia; order Pyrinomonadales; family Pyrinomonadaceae; genus JAJQRF01. Next base: position 3,857 of record DAITPE010000213.1, read on the forward strand.
CGTTCTCCGTGTCTCTGTGGTGAATCCTTAAAAACTTTCGTGCAGTTTTCTGACGGCTTTTCGCAATTTCCCGACCATATCTTTTTCGAGCGGCGTGTTTTCGGGCAAAAGAATGTTCGTGTTAAATACCAAAATCGAAGCGGTTCGTTTTTTCAGATTGAATTCGATGTAACTGATAAATCCGTTTTGATCGCCGCCGTGTCCTAAGAATGTTTCGCCGTTTCTTTCATCAATAAAAAAATTCAAGCCGACTGCAGTCGTAAATCCGGCGTTCCCGTTTGCGTCGAACGGTGCGGAAATCGTTTGCCGAAACATTTCTTCAAGCGACGAACGCTTTAAAATTCCTTCATAAACTCCCTTTTTTTCCGAATCACCGATCAGAAAATTCAAATATTTCGTCATATCCGTAAGCGGCGAATTGAGTCCGCTGTTTGAAACCGTGATGCCCGAATCGGCATCGAAACGTCCCGTCGTGCGCTTTCCGTTTTCGATGTAATAACTGTGCGAACGATATTTCAAAAGATGATAAGGCGTTGAATCAAAATAACTTCGGTGCATTTCGAGCGGTCGTAAAATATTTTTATCGACGTAAACTTCGTAATCGTCGCCCGTCAATCTTTCGATAATTTGACCTAAGAAAACGATGCCCAAATTTGAATAACTGAATTTGCTTCCCGGTTTGAAAAGAATTTCCGTAAACGGAAGCATTGCTTCGACTTGTGAATATTTTGTCGGTTCAAACGGTTCCCAATCTTTGCCTTTTTTATACGGAAAGGTCGAATTGCGAAAACCCGCGCTGTGATTCATCAATTGACGAATCGTGATTTCGCTCATTTTGCCGAACGGATTATGAACTTTTTCGAGTTCGGGCAAATATTTCGTAACCGAATCGTCAAGCGTCAAAAGTCCGCGATCGCGAAGCTGCATAATCGCAATTCCCGTAAAAGGTTTCGTATTCGAAGCCCAATGATAGATCGTGTTTTCGTCGATCTTTTGATCTTTTTCAAGATTTGCCGAACCGTAAAAATCCTGCGCGATCGTTTTGTTGTCCTTCAAAAAGATAAAACTGCTGCCGACAATTCCGTTTTCTTTTAACTCTTTTTCGTAGAATATTTTAAATTCAGCAAATTTGTCGTTTATTTGTCCGTTTACCGTCATTGATGCACACAAAAAAATCCACAACAGAGCGATTGCAAAACGCGCGTTTTTCATAAAAAGCATTTTAACTTATTAATTTTTTGTAGCCAGCCGATTTCGGTTAAAATCAAATAATTATGGATAAAATCCGCATTCTTTTAATCGAAAATCAAACACTCACGCGCATCGGTATCAAAACTGTTTTGAGTGCAAACGAAGATTTTGAAATCGCGGCGGAAGCCGATTTGGGCGCAAAAGGTTTTGAACTTTTCAAAAATTTACAGCCCGACGTGACGATTTTGAGTTTGCGTCTGCCCGATTCGTGCGCGATCGATGCTTTGGATGATTATTTCAAACACGAAAAACGCGCAAAAGTTCTCGTTCTCGCAGACACGGCAGGCGATGCCGAAATCAGCAAAGCTTTGAAAAAAGGCGCGGCAGGATATATTTGCAAAGACGTTTCGCCCGACGAACTCATCAAAGCGATTCGCGTCGTAAATTCGGGCAAAAAATACATACCGAACGACATCGCCGAAATCCTCAGCGAAAACCTTTTCCGCGAAGAATTGACCGCAACGGAAACCAAAATCTTACAGCAAATCGTTGCAGGACGTGCCAATAAAGAAATCGCTTACGATTTAAACGTCAGCGAAAACACCGTCAAAACGCACGTCAAAAATGTCTTCGAAAAACTCGGAGTTTCCGACCGAACTTCTGCCGCAACTCTGGCGATAAAACGCGGACTTGTGAGAATTCATTTGTAAGATTTTCAACGCGAAGAAGCGAAGGCGCAAAGTGATTTTTAGGTTTAAATCGAATTACCTACAAAAATCTTTGCGTCTTTGCTTCTCAGCGTCTTTGCGTTAAACCTCTTTCCCTCACCCGAAAGTATGAGAAAAAGTTCATTGCAATTGATGATTACAAGGCGATTTTTCTCCTGTAAACTTGAAACATAAATCGGAAATTGAATAAGTTTCCGAAAAAAGAATTGAGGAGAAAAGACAATGATTAATATCAGAAGAAGCAACGAACGCGGTTATGCAAATTATGGTTGGCTGGACACGAAATATTCGTTTTCGTTCAGCAATTATTACGATCCGCGCTTTATGGGTTTTCGCAATTTGCGCGTGATAAACGAAGACGTGATCGCGCCGAACCAAGGTTTTCCGACGCACGGACATCGTGATATGGAAATTTTGACTTATGTGATCAAAGGCGAGCTTTCGCACAAAGATTCGATGGGAAACGGCACGACGATCTTGCCGAACGAAGTTCAGAGAATGACAGCGGGAACGGGCGTTTTGCACAGCGAATATTCTTCGCCGACCGACGAAACGCATCTTTTGCAAATCTGGATTTTGCCCGAAGAAGAAAATTTAACGCCGGGTTATGAACAGACGTTTTTTGCGCCCGAAGAGAAACAGGGCAAATTAAAACTTGTCGCTTCGCGTACCGGAACTGACGGTTCGGTGACAATTCACCAAGACGTTTCGCTTTACAGTTCGATTCTCGGAAAAGACGAAGAAGTTTCGCACGAAATCGCGGAAAATCGTCACGCGTGGATTCAGGTCATCAAAGGCGAGATTTTCTTAAAAGGCAACGTTTTAAGCGCAGGCGACGGCGCGGCGATCAGCGAAGAAAAATTGCTCAAAATCAAATCGCTCACGGACGAAACTGAATTTCTGCTGTTTGATTTGAATTGATTTGAGTAAAATAATTAACCGCAGATGAACGCGGATTCACGCAGATTTAAGAGAGAAATTAATATAATAAATCTTTTTTTATCTGCGTTTATCTGCGTAAATCTGTGGTTAATTTCTCTTCTTTCCATTAAAATCAAAGCGTGAATCAAAAATCTGCAACGCCGAAAGACGCTTCGGCGGTAATTTTAATCAAAGACGGCAAAGTTCTCTGGGCACAACGCAATCCGAATCTGAAATTTCTTGGCGGCTGGCACGCATTTCCGGGCGGAAAAACCGAAAAATCCGACGCGGAAATTGAAGTCAGAAATTGCGAAGATAAAGAATTAGAACAATTTATCGTTTCGGCGGTGCGCGAATGTTTTGAAGAAGTCGGCGTTTTGCTCGTGCGTGGCGGCGAAAAATTAACAAGAGGTCAACGCGCATCTCTGCACGACGATCTGATTTCTGGAAGAAGCACTTTTAAAGAAATTCTCGACCATTGGAATCTGTGGATCGATGCCGAAGATTTTCTATACACAGGCTTTTGGACAACGCCGAACTTTTCGCCGATTCGTTTCAAAACCCGCTTTTTTATCGCCGAATGCCCTGCAAAACAAACGCCTTACGCCGCAATTAACGAACTTCAAAACATCGAATTTATCACGCCGAAAGACGCCTTAACGCGTTGGGAAAACTCGGAAGTTCTGATCTCGCCGCCGGTTTTGATTTCTTTGCAAGTTTTGGCGGAATTTTCACCACAGAGACACAGAGACACAGAGATTTTTGAAGAAAACATTGAAAACCAAAAAGAAGATTTATTATCCTCTGTGTCTTTGCGTCTCTGTGGTGAAAATCTACGCGAAAAATCTGAAAAACACGACGGAATTATTGCTTATCTCGATTTGAATCCGCATATTACCGTTTTTCCGCTTCGCACCGAAACGCTTCCGCCGGCGACACATACAAATTGTTTTATTGTTGGCAGAAAAGAATTTATCGTGATCGATGCGGCTTCAAAGGATGTATCGGAAATTGCAAAACTTTGCGAATTACTCGATTCGATGATCGCGAGCGGCGCAGTTTGCAAAGAAATTATCGTTTCGCATCTTCATCCCGATCATTTCGGCGGCGAAACCGTTTTGCAGAAACATCTTCAAACGAAATTCGGTTTAAAATTTCCGATTTCCGCGCACGAAATCACTGCGGAAAGTTTGAAAGAAAAAGTCGTTTTTCAAAAATTCATTACGGACAATGAAGTTTTTTCTCTGAAAGACGAAGCGGGCGAAACTTTTGAAATAAAAGCACTTCACACGCCCGGACACGCTCGCGGACATTTGTGTTTTTACGATGAATCGAAGAATTTTCTGCTTTCGTCCGACAATGTAATCGCAACGGGCTCGGTCGTGATCGCGCCGCCCGAAGGAAATTTGGTCGATTATCTTGCATCGCTCGATCGTATGAAAACTCTGCCGAATCTGCGTTTTCTCTGCGGCTCGCACGGTTCGGCGATTTTTAACGGCAAAGCAAAAATTGACGAATATATCGCACATCGTTTGGAACGTGAAAAACAGATAATTTCCGCACTCGAATCAGGCGCGAAAACTCCGCGTGAAATCGTCGAAAAAGTTTATGTCGGATTGGATGAAAAACTCGTTCGTTTAGCCGAAAAATCGGTCGAGGCGCATTTGGAAAAACTCCGAGCAGAAGCCCGCGCGTGAGCAAGGGCGGAAAATTCGTGAAAATTTTACATCTTATTTGCTGCGTCCGCCACGCGATTACGCTTAGGCTTCTGCTTTTAAAACCAGACGGAAAGGCAAAACTCTTTTTACTTCAACATTTTGTAAATTCGCCTTTTCCGCTAAAAGTTTTAATTCGTCCGGCTTGAAACTTCTCAAAACCGAAAGCGAGCCGTCTTCCGTGACGAGATTTGAAATGCGGAAAACTTTGCAAAAAACTTTGTAGGAATAGTAAGCAAACGGATGACGATGCAGATCGATGACGAAAACTCCTTTTCTTGAAACGCGTTTCATTTCTATTAAAATCTCGACTACTTTTTCGTCCAAAAAATGATGCGTAAAAAGCGAACAAACGGCGTAATCTAAAGCATTTTCAGCAAAAGGAAGCCGAAAAGCATCGCCGCGAACTGCGTTTATTTCCGTAAATTCTTTCGATGCGGAATGAATCGAATTTGCCGAAAGTTCGTTTAATTCCAATCCGTAAAGATTTGCTTTTCGTTTGGTTTTTCGCGCAAATTTCGCCGTTTCGCGCAAAAATTCGCCCGAACCTGCGCCGACATCGAGAACGGAAAATTCTTTCGTTTTAATTTCACGAAAAA
>DAITPE010000214.1:0-9001 GCA_036833775.1 Pyrinomonadaceae bacterium
CGGAACAAACTGAAGTTTGTTCGACAAAAAAAACGCAGGGTTGAAAGCCTGCGTTTTTTTTCTAAAATCTCCATTCCCAAATCTTTTATGTATAATTCGGCACTTCTTTGCGGTCTTTGAAGATCATTTCCATCATCAGTTTCGACTTGGTTTTCGTGTAGTTGTTCGTGCTTCTCGAAAGGATCATCAGGTCGTCAACGATGTCGAGATCGGCGAAGGCGAGGACGAGTTCGCACCACGATTGAAATTCGCGCGGCATCGTGCGCGTTTTGCAGAGCTTGATAAAGACGTTGATAATACGCTGTTCCTGCGCGGGCGTGAGTTTTACTTCCTGCAATTTTTTGAGAAAGAATTCCTTGTAATTGCTGCAACGAAACGCGGGAATATCAACCGCCAAAAAGTCGATTATTTCGTCAACGGCGGATTGCGGATTTATTTTAAAACGAGATTCCAACGGGACGAGCCGCCCGTCGAAAAGCAGATTAAATGCATCCCAGAAGTTTTTGCGGGCAAGCGCGATGCTCATCGGCTCTTGCACATTCACCGGCATTTTATCCGGTTTGAAATGATCGCTGTCCTTCCATTTTTGACATTTTTTCTGAAAATCCTGATGAGCATTGTGGAGGGCACTCATCAATGTTTGATAATCATTCATTGGACTCTAATTCTTTTCAGTTGATGTTAGATTCTAAACCTGCCCCTGTAATTATCTGCTCTGGAAGTCTGGCGGGAGTATCGGTTCGGTTAGATTCGGTTTGAGAATTTTTAAGACTTTTTCAGCCGCCGATCGGATGATGGACGACTTGCTTAATTATAATAACACAAAAGTTGCGGGAAAGTGTCAAAAATTTTTTAACACAAAAATTAATTAACGGATAACGGATAAGTGATAACGAATAGTGGATAACGAAATACAACTTGCTTTCCGTTATCCACTATCCGTTATCCGTTATCACTTAATTATCCTTCTTTTTCTTGTCGCCTTTCTTTTCTTCTTTCGGCACGACTTGTTCGAGATTGCCGACGGCTTCTTTAACTTGACCGCAGGATTCGATTGCGCCGAGAATCACGCCTTTTTCTTTTTCGTCCGCCGCTTTGTCGTATTCCATTCTCAATTTCGGAACATAAACGGTGCAGGAAGCGTCGAGATGTTTGACCGCTTTCGGAAACATTTTCGCGTCGAAGGCTTTGCGTTCGGCAACCATATCGATGTCGTCGATCGCTTTCGTTAAAAGTTTGTTGATGTCGGAAAGAAGCTCGATGCGCGTGCCTTTCGGCGGTGCGCCCCAGAGTTCGGAATTCTTTTTGATCGGCGAAGGTTCGTTGTTCAAAACGGCGAAACGGCGGTCGATCATCTTCGTTAAAACGTCGATCCGCAAATCGATTTCCTGCGAATCGCGGACGATCTCTATCTCTTCGTCCGTCATATAATCGCGCCGTTGGGCGTTTGTTTTCGAGGGCAAAAAGAACAAAAATGCGGCAAAAATAAAAAGAAAAACGCTAAAATTCAAAAACTTCATCGGGTTAAATAATAGTTCTAACTTTTGACATTCGGCACGACCGAATCGGCAAAGAAATTGTCCACCGCTTTACTGCGCGTGTCGCGGATGGATTGAATCAGATTTCTGACATATTTTTCGTATTTGATCGGCAGACTTCGCCGCATCGTTTCAAGGCGCGGCGGATAAGCGCGCAAACCGATCTCGAAACGCTTGAAATTGTTCAAAGCTTTGCCGCCCGTGTTGCTGCGGTTCAAAAAGTCGAGCGTGTAATCGATCAAAGCCTGAAACTTGCCCAGTTCGTCATACATTTGCGAGAAATTATCTTCCGAATCGAATTTCTCCGCTTGCTTCATCCGGGCTTCAATAAACTCGAGCGCGAGCTTGGTGCGGTCTTTCAGATCGTTTTCGGCTTCGAGCTGTTCTTTGTCGGTTTTTGCCAAAATCTTCAAAGGCGGCGGCGCGATCTCGGTTGGTGAAAGTTCTTGGGCAGACGTGGAAATAAACGCGAAAAACGTAAATGTGACGGAAAAAATTAAAAATTTCAAGCCGGAAAATTTTTGAAATGCCGTAATAGATTTGGTTCCGCGAATTGTTCTTTGATACATTTTTGAATTTATTCCTCCTAACAAACTATCTATATTTTCAATCTTTACCTTTTTTTTCCTTTATCAATTTTTGCAGCGCCGGAAGCCGCAAATTAACTTTTTCAATTTCCGTCTGATTTTGATTCGCATCGGCAAGCCGCAAAAACTGCTGATAATTTGCCATCGCATCCAAATATTCGTTCAATTGATCGTGAACGATGCCGAGCAAATAATAAGTAATTGCCAGATCGGGCTGTTTTTCCGTCAGCCATTGATATTCCGTCTTGGCTTCGGCGAATCGTTTCAGTTGAAAAAGAGCTGTTGCCAGATTAGCACGAATCGTATAATTGTCAGGCGCAAATCCTTTTAATCTTGTAAATAAATTAACCGCTTCGTTAAATTTCTGCGCCTGCACCAACGCCGCGCCGAAACCGATCGCGTGATTGATGTTCGACGGTTCGGCTTCGGAAGCACGGCGGCAATATTCTAACGCTTTCGCCGGATCGTCCTTTCGATAAAGAATGCAAAGCCGCGCCAAAATCGAAGCGTTTTTGCTGTCTTTTTCAAGCTGTTTCTCGAGTTCGGAAACATTAACCGAATTGTTTGCAATTATTTTAGCACGAATTGTCAAGAGGTTTTCGGTCGGCTTCGTGACAGAATCCAAAATTTTTAACGCTTCATCGGTTTTTCCTTTCAAAAGCAGTGTGCGGGCTTGCAGGATTTTGACATCTTCGGTGTCGGGCGCAAGCTGTAAAAGCGTTTTGATAATTCCGTCCGCGCCTTCGGAATCGCCTTCGTTAAGCGCAATATCGGCAAGTTCGGAAAGCGCAAATTGATTTTTCGGCTCGATTTCCAAAGCGCGTTTCAAACTCGTTTTCGCCGAAACCTTATCGCCCAAAGCATTTTCCAAAGCCGCCCGCGAAGCCCAGATTGAAGCCGTCGGTTTCGCTTTGCCCGTCAAAATTTTTACTTTTTCGAGTAAATCCTTTAACGCTTCGGGCTTGGCTTTTGTCTTGATGCGAAGTTCGGTCAAAGCCGCGTAAGCCGGAAAATTCAAATCATCTAATTCGATCGCTTTTTCGAGAATCGGTTCGGCTTCAGTGAATTGATTCAGACGAACCAGAACCGCGCCGTGACTTGCCAGCGCAAGCGTCCAATCTTCGCGCAGTTCGACGGCTTTGCGGAAGGATTTTTCAGCCTCGATCGGTTTATTTAATGAAAGCAGGGCATTTCCTTTTTGATACTCGGCTTCGGGAAATTCGGGCAGGATTTCCAAAGCTTTGTCGTAAAATTTGATCGCTTCGGCAAAATTTCCTTTTTCGTGTTCGTCCTGACCTTGATTAAAAATCTTGACGGGATCGTCTTTGTCGTCTTCAACCTCTTCTTGTGCAGATATTTGAACAATTGCGGAAAAAAATAAAACGGCACACAGAATCGTTGTAAAATATTTTCGGCGACTTCTAAATATTTGAAAATTCAGGAATAAATTCATTTTTGGTAAAAGATTCAAGAAAACTTTAGCATTTTCGCGTTAAACAGTCTATTTTTATTTGCTTATGACGAGATAATTTTTAGTTTCCCGTATTTGCTTTAGCCGTTTGCCGTAAGCTAAGATTTTTGTTTAGGCTTGCGCTGGAAAATAACGGCAAACAAAGCCGTAAAATAATGATCGAATCTCAGGGCTGCAAAACACAAAAGGCGCAATTGACCGCCGCCGAAAAAGAACAAAATCTGCGCGTTTTGATGCGTGAAATGAAAAGCGTGTTGGTTGCCTATTCGGGCGGCGTTGACAGTGCATACTTGGCTTTGATCGCTACGCAGGAACTGAAAGAAAACGCCGTTTGCATTTTAGGCGTTTCGCCGAGCGTGTCCGAATTTCAGCGCGATGAAGCCGAAAAAATTGCCGAAAGTTTCAATTTCAACTTTCAAAAAATCGATACGGAAGAAGTTAAAGACGAAAATTACGCCGCGAATCCGGCAAACCGCTGCTATTTTTGTAAATCCGAACTCTACGGGAAATTAAAACAGATTGCCGAACAGAAAAATCTTAATTTCGTGATCGACGGAACGAACGCGGACGATATTGGAGATTATCGTCCGGGAAGAAAAGCGGCTGATGAAAACGCAGTCCGCAGTCCGCTGATCGAAGTCGGGTTAAGTAAAAGCGAAATCAGAGACTTAAGCAAACTGCAAAATCTGCCGACATGGGATAAAGCGGCGAGTCCTTGCCTTTCTTCAAGGATCGCATACGGCATTCCGGTCACGATCGAAAGACTTTCCAAGATCGAACGCGGCGAAGAGATTTTGCGCCAATTAGGTTTTGAAGAGTTTCGCGTCAGATTACACGATGAACTCGTTCGTTTGGAGATCGCTCCGCAAGAAATGAATCGGGCTTTGAATTTGGAATTTTTCAAACAAATCAATGAAAAATTTAAAAAGCTCGGTTTTCGCTTTGTAACAATTGACCTACAAGGTTTTCGAAGCGGTGCGATGAATGAGCAAATCGGAGAATGAAATAATAAATAAAGCTATCGTAATTAAATATTTGGAGAAAATATATGATTAGAAATCCAATGGCAGATGAAATGCGACGCTTCAAAGGAACGGACGAAAAAAATCCGTTCGAAGCAATGAGCGAACGGTTTGACCGTGCTGCCCAATTATTAGGTTTAGACCCGGATCTTTACGCCGTTATGCGCGTTCCGAGCCGCGAGATCAAAGTTTATATTCCCGTCAGAATGGATTCGGGACACATCGAAGTTTTTGAAGGCTATCGCGTTCAGCACAACTTCGCACGCGGTCCGGCAAAAGGCGGAATTCGTTATGCACCGGACGTTTCGCTCGATGAAGTCAAAGCACTTTCGGCTTGGATGACTTGGAAATGCGCGGTCGTCAATGTGCCATTCGGCGGCGGAAAAGGCGGAATTATCTGCAACCCGCATCAAATGTCGTTGGGTGAACTCGAAAGATTGACACGCCGCTACACGGCGGAATTGATCGATTTTATCGGACCTGACAAAGACGTTCCCGCGCCCGATATGAACACCAATGAACAGACGATGGCGTGGATTATGGATACATATTCGATGCATGCACGTCACACCGTGACGGCGGTCGTCACCGGAAAACCGGTTGCGATTGGCGGTTCGCTCGGCAGACGCGAAGCGACCGGACGCGGTTTGATGTTTACGGTCAACGAAGCGATCAAGAGATTTAATTTAACGCCCGAACAAACGTCGGTTGTCGTTCAAGGTTCGGGAAACGTCGGCGGACTCGGCGCGTTATTGATGCACGAACACGGCTATAAAGTAACGGCAATTTCCGACATCAACGGCGGAATTTACAATAAGAACGGTTTGGATATTCCGGCTGTTTTGGCTTATTTGCAGGCAAACAAAACGCTCGAAGGTTATCCTGAAGCAGATGTGGTCAGCAATTCGGAAATTCTCGAACTCGAATGCGACGTGCTTGCGCCGTGTGCGACGGAAAACCAGATCACATCCGAAAATGCCGCAAAGCTCAATTGTAAAATTTTAGCCGAAGGCGCAAACGGACCGACCACGCCGAAAGCCGATAAAATATTGCACGAAAAAGGAGTTTTTGTGATTCCCGATATTCTTGCAAACGCGGGCGGTGTAACGGTTTCGTATTTTGAATGGGTTCAAAATCGAATGGGTTATTACTGGACGGAAGAGATGGTAAATCAGCGTCTCGAAGAAAAAATGGTCGCCAGTTTTAACGAGCTGGCGCACTTTGCAGAACTGCATAATGTCGATTCGAGAACGGCGGCTTATATGCTCGCAATTGACCGTGTTGCATACGATACGAGGATGCGCGGCATCTACGCTTAGAGAAAATTTCAGGTAATTAATTAAAAATGCTTGATTTTCAGCGTTGTTTGCGCTAATGTCTAACGAGGGAGTATTGAAGTTTTAGAAAGTTTTTATTGACTTTTAAACCATACTCCCTTATAAATTTACAAGTATAGAACTTAATTGTTTGCGGATATACCGAAAGAATTTTTTTAATTAATTAAGTTTGAAAGTTCTTTGGTGTATGTAATAATTGAGTAGCTTATTGAATAAAGATAGGTATTATTGTGTTTTAAATAGTAAGCTACAAATTGAAATTTAATTTTAAATTATTTTCGGCGGAGGAATGTGATGAAACTCGCTATCAGAGCGTATCTGTTTACGCTTTTATTGCTGACATTTGTTTTTTCAGTGTCGGCACAGACTAACGATGACAATGCAAGACCCGAAAAGGACCCGAGAAATGTGGCACCAACTGTTGGGACAGGTGGTTCGCCGGGCGGTCCGACGGGGCTTTTTACAGTTTATGATGGACAAACCTTAAGAAAAGGTGAATATACTTTCAGTATTGCTTACAGCAGCTTTGCCCGTGATCCGGGTGATGTAAATATTGTTGAAGTTCCGGTCAGTTTTCAATATGGATTGACCAACAACATTGAACTTTTCTTCAATACTGATGCTTACCGTGCGATTAAAGTAAATTCGCCGCGTAATCTTTCCAGTTTTTATCTTCCCAACTCGCAATTATCGATCAACGGGGCTTTGAGAAGCGGTCCGGCGATCGTTCTGGCTCCGCAAGGTCCCGGAACGAGCCAATTTCCTAACGCGGCGGTTTTCCGTCCGACAGGATCACAGCCGTTCGTTCAATATCCGTATGTTTTCGGTAACGCAGGAACCTTCGGATACCAGCTTCCGTTTACGGCAGGCGGTGTTTTCGGATTTCCGACAGCAGTTGCGACTTTGGGACCGGGACGCAATGGTGGAAACGGCGCAAGCAATTTCCCCGGCATCGGTTCGGTTTACGGCAGCATCCTTCCGGGTGTAGTTCTTCAAACCACGACTTTGCTCAATCAAGCTAACCAAGCGGCTGGTGAAGCTCCTTTGGTTTATGCGTTGGCTCCGAGCTATTTGAATGATGCTCCGTTCATTAACAGAACATATGGTGAATCAGCATTCAATACGTTTACGGTTGGTGCAAAATGGAGATGGACAAGCGTTAAAAACCCGATTGGGGTTGGTATCATTCCGTTTTATCGCTGGTATGCAGACAATGCAGACAGCTTAGGCGGATTTAACCAATTACAACGCGGCGCAAGTCCGGGCGGAAATCGCGGCGACATCGGTGCGATTTTGTTTGCAGATGCTCGTTTGCGTAAATGGATTAATATTTCCGGTAACATTGGTTACATTTACAACAGCGACATTAAAGCTGATATGCCGGGCGGAACGGCAGAACTTTTGGATCGCGGCGATGAAGTTTTGGCAGGAATCGGAGTTGATTTCCCTGTCAACAGATATTTCCAACCGATCTTAGAATTCCGTTCACAGCAATTTGTCGGCGGACGCACACCGAATGCATTTGAAAACAATCCTTTGGATGGTTTGGCAGGTGTGAGAATTTTCCCGACACGTTGGTTCGGTATGAGCTTCGCTTATCGCTATCATGCTAATCAGCAAGATCGTGACAGCTTCGATAAAGATAAAACCATTACAGCAAGTGTCTTAGTTCCTTGCCGTGTTGGTGCAACGAACTGTACACCGACCACGATTACAAACACCTATCAAGGAATTCCTCCGGGATTCCGCGCATCGACCGATCCGCATGGATTTATCGTTCAAACATTCATCGGAAGACGTGACGATCGCAAAGGTGAAGTGGTCAATAAACCTGCAAATGTAACTGCGGTTACGTTAAGCAATAACACCATCAGCCTCGGCTGCCCTCCGGGACAAGTTCCGGCTGAAGGCGTTAAATGCGATGACAGCCGTTCGGTCAGCGTTTCGACCACGGCAGTCGATCCTGAAAACGATACGTTGGTTTACAACTACACGGTTTCGGGCGGTAAGGTCAACGGAAGCGGTGCTAATGTTTCTTGGGATTTGACGGGAGTCAGACCGGGAACATACACGATCACGGCTGGCGTTGATGACGGTTGCGGCGTTTGCGGACAAACAAAAACGGAAACGGTAACTGTTAAAGATTGCCCTGAATGTAAAGTTGTTTGCGAATGCGGAACCGTTTCGGTTAATGGTCCGGCTGGAATTACACAACCGGGCGCAACGATGACGTTTACTGCCGGTATTGCAGGCGGAACACAAGAATCGCCGACATTCAACTGGACAGTAACGGCTGGTGAAATCGAATCCGGTCAAGGAACTTCGAGCATTACTGTAAGAGTTCCGGCAAGCGGTGTCACAAATATTACTGCCAGTGTTGAAGTTGGTGGATTGTGTGACCGTTGCCCGAATACGGCTTCGGAAACTGCTGGTGTGGCAGAGAAACCCGTTCCTGAGCAAGTTGATGAATTCGGCAAAACACCGGATGATGATGTTAAGGCACGTATTGATAACTTCTACATTACGCTTAACAACAATCCGAACGCACAAGGATATATCATTAACTACGGAACACCTGCGGAAATCAAGAAACGCCGCGCACAGATCATGAAAGCAATCAACTTCCGTAAATATGATCCGACCCGCGTAACGATGATTGACGGTGGTGATCAAGGTACAGGCGTTAATACGAAGTTCTATGTTGTTCCTTCAGGAGCAGACTTACCGACTCCGTAATAGCCTAAATTACTTTACATCTTTTTTCGGGATGTAAACTTTCTAAAACGGGTGAAATTCTTTCGGGAGTTTCATCCGTTTTCGTTATTTGCGCGGAAAAGTTTTGACTATTGAAATTGATTGTGTAAAATAAAACTGCCAATGGCGATTGGCGAATCTTTAATCCACACAATTCAATATTTTTTTAGAATTGATGCAAACATCTGCTTCTTTCACGTCATCAGAGCAGGTAGCATTGTTCTTTCGTTTAATTTCAAAATTCTACCTTGTTGTAAAATCGTAAAATATGAGATCGAGAATTATTAATAAC
>DAITPE010000215.1:0-8990 GCA_036833775.1 Pyrinomonadaceae bacterium
CATCAGCCGTTGATAACTATTAGAATTTAATCGGGCAACCACCTCGAAAAGATTTCTCACTAAATCTAAATCAACAAACCGAAAATGCCAAATCCATTGAACAACAAAAGCCGAAAACCGAAATTGCCGCCGAAATATTGGCGCGATAAACATCCGGTAAAATCTTTTCAAGCTCCGAAAAAACCGCTTTGGCGGCGGATTTTACGCGTTTTCTTTAATCCTTACACAATTTCTTTCGCGGCGTTTTCGATTCTCGCGGCGTTTTTGACGCTGACTTATTTTTGGTTTGAATATTCCGACAAAATTGACCGCAGACTTTTGAGCGGTGAAGTTTACACGCAGTCGGCGGGCATTTATTCTGCACCGAAAACCTTGCAAACGGGCGAAAGCTTCTCGCTCGAAGATATGACGGCTTATTTGAAAACCGCCGGATACATCGAAAAAAATAATCAAGCCGATGCTTCGCGCAGCCGTTATCAAATTGGCGAAAATCAGATCGAAATTGAACCCGGAATTACCGGAATGATCGACGGAAAGCAGGTTTTTCCGGCTTTGAAGGTGAAATTTTCCAAAGATAATAAAACCGTCGCTTCGATTGCTGAAAAGGAAAGCGGAAACGCGCTCAAACAAACTCAGCTTGAGCCGAAAATCTTAAATTCTATCGCCGAAGAAGGCGACGGCAGACGCAAAGCCGTGACGTTTAACGATCTTCCGCCGCATCTCGTCAAAGCGATTACCGTGACGGAAGACCGCGCGTTTTTCGAGCATTACGGTGTGAATCTGCGCGGCATCGGTCGCGCACTTTGGCGGCGTTATGAAAAGGAAGAAGACAATTCGCCGCTCGCAAATCAAGGCGGTTCTTCGATCACGCAGCAATTGGTCAAAAATCTTCTGCTTTCAAACGAACAAACGCTCGAACGCAAAGCGAAAGAAGCTTTGATGTCCGTCATTTTGGAAACTCGGCTTTCCAAAGAAGAAATTTTTACACTTTACGTCAATCAAATTTATCTCGGACAGCAATCGGGCGTTTCTATTTATGGCGTGGGCGAAGCGTCGAACGTCTATTTCGGCAAAGATGTTTCGCAATTGACCTTGCCCGAAGCCGCTTTTATCGCGGGAATCATCCGCAGTCCGAACCGTTATAATCCATACAAAAATCTCGAACGCGTGACCGAACGCCGTAATCAGGTTTTGGATTCGATGCTGCAAGCAGGCGCGATTTCGCAAGCGCAAAACACGGAAGCACGCGGCACGAATCTGACGATGCATCAAGTTTCCGCGCAGCGCGATCTTCAGGGAATGCCGTATTTTTCGCAATACGCGATCGAAGAACTTCCGAAACTCGTTTCCGATCCCGAAGCCGTCAAACATTTGCGCGTTTACACTTCGATCGATCCCGATTTGCAGAAAGCGGCTTACGAAATCGTCAATAAAAGAATCGAAAAGCTTGCAAAAAACTTTCCGAAAAAAGCCGATAATCTCAACGCCGCGCTCGTTGCGATTCGTCCGAAAACAGGCGAGATCGTCGCGATGGTCGGCGGGAAAAATTATTTGGAAAATCAATTCAACCGCGCCACGGATGCGATGCGTCAGCCGGGTTCCGTGTTCAAACCTTTCGTTTACGCGACCGCAATTAACTCTGCGTATGACGGCAGCGGCGGCGTTTTCACCACGGCGAGCATTTTCAAAGACGAAAAGAAAGTTTTCACGTTCAATCAGGAAACCTACGCGCCCAACAATTACGGCGATACGTTTTCAAACAAGGAATTAACGCTCAGAGATGCTTTAGTTAAGAGCAAAAACACGATCACGGTCGATCTTGCGATGCAGTTGAATATCGGTAAAGTGATGAATTTAGCCGCTAAAGCCGGACTTCCGAAAGTCGAAAAAGCATATCCGTCAATGGCACTCGGAACAGCGGAAGTCACGCCTTTGCAAATGGCGACCGCCTACACGACCTTTGCCAATCTCGGCGACAAAGTTTCGCCTTTGCCGATCAAACAGATCACGAACGGCGAAGGAAAGCTCATCGTTGCGCCGACGACGGAAAAGAAAAACGTCTTGCGACCAGATGTCGCATACATTATGGACGACATTATGAAGGACGTGATCAATCGCGGAACTGCGGTGGAAGCGCAAGCTTGGGGATTTAAGAACGCGGAAGGAAAAACGGCTTTTGCAGGCAAAACGGGAACTTCGCGCGACGGTTGGTTTGCAGGTTTTACGCCCGATCTGGTTTGCGTCGTTTACGTCGGCTTCGACAACGGCGACGATTTGGGAATGAAAGGTTCGGATTCGGCAATGCCCGTTTGGGCGGATTTCATGCGCGAAGCGTTAAATCGTCATCCCGATTGGAACGGCGATTGGCAAATGCCCGCAGGTGTCAGAAAAGCCGAAATAGATATTCGCAACGGCAAACTTTTGCGCGAATTGGACGACGCGGAAGCCCAAAAAGTTAAAATAGAAAACGAAAAAGAAAAGAAAAAAGCCAAAGAAGCAACGAATTCAGCCCAAACGACCGACGAATTGACCGAAACCGAACCGAAAGAAATCAACGTCACCGACGTTCCGGCAGAATTCCGCCGCGTCGATCTTTTTATACAGGGAACTTTGCCAGTCAAAACCTTGATCCCGACCGACGAACAACCGACCGACGACAACGGCGAACCGAAACCGCAAGCCACCGCCACGCCTTTCGCCACTTGGGAAGAAGAACAAAACAAAAAAGGCAATCAACCGACCGCGCCGAACTTAAAAACCGACAACGGCTTAACCGAAGAAGACCGCCAACTAACGATTATGATTTGCCCTGTCACAGGAATGCGCGCCACGAAAAATTGTCCCGACAAAAAAGCGCAAACATTCAAACAAGGAACCGAACCGAAAGACTTTTGCACTTTTCATGTAGGCAAATAAACGCAGAAAAGGGCAGAACCGCGCCTAAAAACAGCTAAATAAACAAAAAGAAAAGCCAATTAAAACAGGGATGAAAGCGATGAAAGGGATAAATTAATAAAAAAATCCCTTTTATCGCTTTCATCCCTGTTTATTCTATCCAAAGCCGGATTTGTTTAATTACAGACAAAAATCGCTATAGAAGAATTATATCTAAAATCAGCTTTTTAAACGAAAATATAAACCAATAAAAACATAAGAAAAACCGTCAGAAGAGAGAAACTAAACAAAATATCCCTTCCATCACCTTCATCCCTGTTTATTCTGCCCAAAACTTTATTCGTTATATTTCCGATAATTTCCAAAAGGACGGAATTGAATCTGAAATCAGTTTCTTAACCCAAAATTAAATCCAATAAACACCAAAATAAAAAAGATGAAGGAGATAAATTAATTAAAATATCCCTTTCATCTCCTTCATCCCTGTTAATTTCTTCCTAAGCAATAATCGTTTAATTATAAACGACGGCTTCGTTGGAAAAATCGCTTTCGAGATCGCCGTGAACTGCTTTGACGCGGTATAAAACCTTTACGCCGGGAGTTTGATTTTTGTGTTCAAAGCGCGTTTTTGAAGTCGCTTTGACAAAAACGTACTCGGTTGCCGCCCCGATTTTCGCTTCGACGATATAAGTTGTGCGCGGTTTGTTTCCGCCCGATTTCCATTTGAGCGAATTCACCCCGTTGGAGCTTCCCATCACGACGAGATCGGTCGGCGCGACGGGAACGATCGGCGTTAGATTATTGCTGTCGGCATCTAATCCGAGCAATTCGATCAAAGAATCGGGAATGGTTTTATCCGATTTAAATCCGTTGTTGTGCGAACCGATCAGGTCGTTCACTTCCTTCTGCGTTTCGTCCAACTCGGTTTTCGCGGAGGTCGCGGTTTCTTTGGTTGATTGACGATTGTTTATTTTGGTTTCGAGTTTCGATTTGAAACCCTGCAAAAGCGTAATATCGGCGGTAGTCAAACCGAGTTCGGTTTGCTTATCATCAGCGACGGCAATGAAATTTGTCAGAAAAACCAACAATTCAGCCGGATTCATTTTGTAGTATTTTTTCGACATAAAAATTTCTCCCTCAAAAACTGCCGAAGGAATCGCAGAAACTCTTGTCTTAATTTGTAAAGAACAAGGGGACAATTCAGCCGAAATCAAAATTGTCGGTAATTCGGACAATCTTTTTCGACCAAATATTTAGATGAACAACCAAACCGAAAGTTGCTTTGCGGGAAAAGAAAACTTCAAATAAAAATCCGAAACCCCTTTATAAACAAACGCCAAACCGCCGACCAAACCGCGCAATTTTTACAAATAAATAACTTATAAAATCGCCGTTACGGTTAATTTTTTCAAAAAAACAAACAGTTCAGAACCGCCTGTGGCAGCGGGCGGATAAAATCTTAACAATTTATTAGAAGCTATCTCAAAAATATCCTTGATTGTCGCGTGATCGACTAAAAGAATTTAGCCGTGGATTTCAATCCACGGAAGTTAAATATTGAAATTTGTGCCGCGTCAGCGGCAACTGATTATTTTCAATCGTTTATCAATCTTCGCTGACGCGACGGGAACTTTTTATTAACTAGACCGTGCAATAAATTACACGGCTAAACCCATTCAATCGCGACGCGATTAGCAAATGAATTATTTTTGAAACAGCTTGTAGCCAAAGTTTCACCCATCCGCTACCGCAGATGGTTCTGACCTGTAAATTTATCCAAATTTTGTTCTAAATCTGCACATTTCAAAAAAAATCCTGCCAATTTCAAAACAAAACCGGCAAGAATAACTTTAAAGATGGCAAGAATGACTTTAAAAGTGGCAAGAATGACTTTAAAAATGGCAGGAATAACTTTAAAAGTGGCAGGAATAACTTTAAAACCTGCAAGAAAAATAAAATTTCCTGCCATCTTAACAATAAAAATGGCAAGAAAAATAAAAAAATCTGCCAACTTCAAAACAAAATCAGCAAAAAAAAGTCCGACAAACTTCAGTTTGTCGCCGCAAGTCAAAAAAATCTAACCCAAAAGGACAAACTAAAGTTCGTCCGACAAAATCCCAAACATCATTTCAACCAAAAACCAAAATTCCGATCACTATCAAATCCGTAATTCGTGATTTTAAATTCGTAATTGACTACTTTCCCATCTTTTTCCGCACTCGTTCTAAATTAGCTTTTACAGTTTGAATGTAAAAATGTTTTTCAGGGAGAAATCTTGACCAAATCTCAAACGCCTTTTCATAATATTGTTCCGCATCAGTCAATTTATCTTGATTTTCGTAGAGTTCACCTAAATTATTGTAATTAAGTGCTATATCAGGATGATTTTCACCAAAAATATTTAATCGAATTTCTAATGCTTTGAGAAAATTTTCTTCAACTTTTTGATAATCGCCGAGTGAATAATAAACAATACCTAAATTATTGTAGCTTGTTGCCGTCGAGGGATGATTCTCACCAAAAATATTTAAATAAATCTGCAATGCTTTAAAATGATTTTCCTTAGCTTGTGGATAATCGCCAAGTGAATAATAAACAAGACCTAAATTATTGTAACTCGATGCCGTATCAGGATAATTATCACCAAAGATATTTAAGCAAATCTGCAATGATTTGAGATGATTTTCTTTAGCTTTAGGATAATCACTTTGTAAATTATAAACAAGACCTAAATTATTGTAGCTCGATGCCGTCGAGGAATGATTTTTACCAAAAATATTTGAGTGAATCTGCAATGCTTTAAGAAGATTTTCTTCGGCTTTAAGATAATTACCTTGGGAATAGTAAACAAGACCTAGATTATTGTAACTCGTTGCCGTCAACAGATGATTCTTACCAACGATATTTAAGTAAATCTTCAATGATTTAAGATGATTTTCCTCGGCTTTAAGATAATTGCCTTGGGAATAATAAATATTCCCTAAATTATTGTACGTTATTGCGATTTCTTGATAATTATTTCCATAAATTTTTTCGCAAATATCACGGCAGATTAGATAATAATATTTTGCTTTTTCATATTCTCCAAAACATTCGTTATATCTGCCAATTTTATAACTCAAAATATTTGTTGTTTGGTTGTCCAATTTTGTAATATCGGCTGAATTTCCTTTTGTATTGACCAGATATTCAATAAAACTTTCCAAATGTCCTAAATATGGTTCTACTTTTTCCCTGTTCGTGTAATCAAATTCTGGAACAATATCAGCTAAAGTTTCGGAAATAATCTCTAAAAGATGATTCTCTTCATCTTTTATTTTGAAACGCATTACTTCTTGAACTAAACGGTGCGTTGAAAAAGTTTTTGTGTCAGCATCGCGGTCGAAAATGGGGGATTTTTTGAAGCGTTTTCGCACTTCTTTAAAAAAATCGGCATCTTCAAAAATTTCTTCGTGTTCGGGATGAAGTCTTTTGACACATTCGCTCAAAAATTCTTCGGGAATCGCATCCGGCGCGATAAATGCGCTGATCTTTAGATAATCTCTGATAATTTCGGAGACCAATCTTTCGCATTCGCTGTCGTCTTTCGGTTTGGAAACGGCTTCAAACGCAAGCAAAAAAGGCGTGGCAACATTGGCGTGTTGATAGTTTGAAAGAAACTCGTATCTTTCGAGCAGATTTTGTTCTTTATCGTGATAAGTTTCGAGAAATTCGTCCAGAGATTCGTTTTCTTCGGCAAGGTAAACGCCCGCAAATGTCATTGCCAGCGGCGAATTTCCGAACATTTCGGCGATTTGCAAAAGTGCTTTGTGCTTTTCGGCAGGAATCGCGTCAAAATTTTCGATCTTTTCGCCTTTCCAATGCTGAAAAAGTAAACTCGCGGCTTCTTTTCCGTCCATATTCGGAACTTCGACGCGCTTTCCGATCTGATAAACGGCATCATCGTTTGAAGTAAAAACCACATCGCCGCCGAAAGCGGTAAATCTGCAATCTTTTATCGCCGAAACGTCGTCAACATTGTCCAAGATCAAAAGCCAATCGTCATTTTCTGCCAGCCAATGTTGAAACATTTGAAGTTTTTGCGCCGGAGTAGTCTGTGCATCGGTCGGAATTTGCAGATCGTTGACAATCTCGCCGATAAAAATGTCGAATTCGGCACCGACGGCGCGGATAAAGAAAATGTTTTTATATTTTCCTTCGTTTAAATAAGCAAATTCCGTCACGACCGAAGATTTCCCAAGCCCGTGAGTCCCACAAAGCGCGGCGGTTTTATACGTTTTCAAAGATTCTTCGATCGCAATCAAAACATCTTCGCGTCCCGTAAAAAACTGAACCCGCAAAGGAAACCGCGAAACGGGAAGTTTGGTCGGAATTTTGGATTTTTTATTTTCTGAATCTTTTTTATCAAACAATTCTTTGAGGATTTGTTTTATTTCTTCAATGTCCGTTTGTAAATTTTTGACTCGCGTGAGTGTGTCAACGGCAACATCAAACAATTCTTTCTGCAAATTAAAAGCGTCATTCCAAAATGGATCGTCAAAAGTGAATATTTTCGTCTTCAAAAGTGCTTCGATCTGATCGTTTCTTTCCAGTAATTTATCAACTTTGATTAAAATATCTTTGTTCGTTTTGTAATTTTCTTTGACGTAATACAAAATTTCGCCCTGAATGCGAAGTTGAAAACTTGCGTAAGCCTTTCCGTCATCAGCAAAGTCATTTTTTAATGACATTCTGAGTTTTGAAGCAAATTTATCGTGCAATGCTTTGGCGACATTCCACGCCGTATCGAATTGAAGAATCAATTCGTGTTTTTCGGCTAACTTTTCAACAATGATTCGCCATTCTTGCGAGGTTAAAGTTTTGATTTCATCTATTTTTCCGGTTTCAGCGGCAACATATTGAGTCAAAAAATCCGGTGAAAGTTCTTCCAAATCTTCCGCTTGTAATACAAAACGAGGATTTTCTTTTTCTTCGATTCCTAAAACGATCTCTTCCCAAAGTGCTTCGTCCGAATTACCGATTGTTTCTAATCTTTCGCGGTCATCACCGTATTCTTCCTTTTTCGATTCTTCTAAAATTAATAGAAAAATGGCTTTTCCGATTGCGCGAGTTAAATCTCCGTTTGCAAGCATTTCCTCCCGCGAAGTTTTATCGAGAAATAATTTTTCGCTTGCGGATGCAAAATATTCAACACCTAAACCGCCAAGGGCTGAAATGACCGAAGTAACAATTAAAGTTGTCGAAACAGGGTCGGTCGAACCAGAAACAGCAGAAACAACGCCTGCTAAAATTGCAGCACTTGAACCAGCTAAGGCGGTTTTGGGGTTTTTGAAGAAACGAGTCCAACTCATTTGTGAAATACCTCAAAATAAAGTTTAAGAAAAACTCAAAAATGCTTGTTTGTGAACAGGTGAAGTATAGATTATATACATTGTTAAAACAACATTATTTGAAGTTGAAACAAAAAAAGAAAATGGAAAACGATTTCGAGCCAGTTCAACCGAATCATTTTCCAATTTCCGTTTTCAGTTTTTCATTTTTTAGAACTAACCTAAAATATCATCGGTGTTTAGTTTCAATTCGGGCATAGTTTCGGATAAAACTTCTTCGCCGCGTTGGTAGATTTTGACCATTCCGTAAGTATTTTCTTTCGGAATGGAATGAACTTCGATTCTTTCGGCTTCTAAATTTATCAGCCATGCTTCGGGAATTTTGGCGGCGGCGTATTTCGGGAATTTGATGGTTCGATCATATTCGACGGTGGAATCGGCGACTTCGATAATGAGCAAAATGTCGGCGGCTTTGGGATGCGATTGTTTATAAAAATCAGCTTGAAAACGCAGAATGGAAATGTCGGGTTTCCAATTGTTCAAATTATCAAAATTGATGGAGATATTACCCGTGACAATGATGTTTGCTTTGAATGTATCGGATAATTTTGATGTTAAATATTGAGTGGTTTTTTGTTGATTTGCCGTTTTCGTTGGTGTTTCGTAAATCTGCCCTTCAAAAAGATCGACATTTTCGGCTTTTTTGAACAAACCTATCTCGGATAGTTTTTGAAAAAGATCGGTATTGAACTTAAATCTTTTAAT
>DAITPE010000216.1:0-8982 GCA_036833775.1 Pyrinomonadaceae bacterium
TATCGTGAATTGCACCAAAGCCGCCTTTTAATCCTTAAAACAAAAATTTAAGAAGACTGCTTTTAATGAATATTATCGGGCGAGGTCGGAGAATCAGGATCATAACTGTGACTGAAAATTTCCTTATATTTAGTTGGTTTATCTTTATGCTCTTGTTTGGCATCAATACTCCAAATACGCAAGCCTTCCGAATAAGCCGGATTTTTTTGGAAAATCAAATCAATATGGTCATAACAAACCATTGCAAAACGCAATCCTTGAAATTTTAGCGTTTGCGGAAGTTTATCAATCAGAATTTGTAAATGTGGAAAACGACCTTTTTCATCATAATCAAAATAACCGTGTTTTACCTTATTTTCGCCATATGTAGAGACAATATCTTTTCTAAAATTATCAATAACTAATCTTGCATCTTTCACAGTACGCTCCGAATCATCAATAACTACGCTGTTTGGCGACCAAAAAAGACCACAGTTATTGCAGCAAATAATTAAAGTGATAAGTAAAAAGCATGAAATCTTTCTCATAAAATTCAGCCTTTCAAAACATTCAAAATCTTATCGTGAATTCCGCCGAAGCCGCCGTTTGACATAATTGCGACGACATCGCCGTCTTTTAATTCGGGCGCGAGATGTTCGACGATCGCGCCGGCGTCGGGAAACGAAAACGCGGGTTTTCCTTGCAGTTCGATGTCTTTGACGAGTTCGTCAACGTCCAAAACTTTGCCGAGTTCCGACGCTTTCGACGTGTTGTAAACTCCCGCAATTATCACATAATCTGCGTAAGTAAAGGCTTTTGAATAAGGTTCCTGAAAAACTGCGAGCCGCGACGACCACGAACGCGGCTCGAAAACGGCGATCAGGCGTTTATCGTGATATTTTTGCTGTAAAGCCTTCAATGTTTCCTCGACCGCGGTCGGATGATGCGCGAAATCGTCGATCACCGTCACGCCTTTTTCCACGCCGCGAACTTCCATCCGGCGTTTGACGGATTTGAAAGTGTCGAACGCTTTTTGAATATTTTCCTTTAAAATTCCCCAAGCGTCGGCGGCGATAATCACGGCAAGACAGTTTTTGACGTTGAATTCGCCGATCAGATGCGTTTCAAATTCGCCCCACGAATGACCGTCTTTGAAAACCGTAAAACGCGTTTTGTCACCCGAAAAATCAATGTAGCGCGCTTGCCATTTTGCGTCGTCGGCAATGCCGAAAGTTTCGATCTGCGTGTGAATCCTGCCGTGCATTTCGTCCAAAACTTCGCGCACGACGGGCGAATCGATTCCGCAAATCAAACGACCGTTTCCCGGCACGAGATTCATCAAACGTGAAAATTGAAACTTGATTTCCGTCAGATCGCGGTAAATGTCGGCGTGGTCGAATTCGATGTTGTTGACGATCGCAATTTCGGGCAGATAATGCATAAATTTCGGCTTTTTATCGAAATAAGCCGTGTCGTATTCGTCGCCTTCGATCACGAAAAAATTGCTGTCCGTGACGCGAAAACTTGCGCCGAAATTCTGCACGATTCCGCCGACGAGAAACGACGGATCGAGTCCGCCGCATTCGGCAACCCAAGTCGCAATGCTCGTCGTCGTCGTCTTGCCGTGTGTTCCCGCAACAACTAATGAACGCCGACCGCGAATGAATTCTTCCTTCACAATTTCGGCTTGCGAACGATACAAAAGTTTGCGGTTCAAAACTTCTTCGAGTTCCGCATTGCCGCGCGAAATCGCGTTGCCGACAACCGTGCAATCCGCGCCGATGTCGGCATTTTCGGCTTTGTAACCGTTGAGAATCTCGATTCCCAAACTTTCGAGTTGTGTTGACATCGGCGGATAAACATTTTGATCCGAGCCGGTCACTTTATGTCCGCGCGCTTGCAGCATTCCGGCAAGCGAAGCCATTGCCGTTCCGCAAATTCCGATTAAATGATAATGCATATAAAGTCGATTTTATTATTTTAATGATTATTCAGAAGAGATTTCTTTTGAAATTACCGAACATTTTATCATTCAGACAGATTTCTTAAAAATACGTATTTTCAACTCTGCATAAAAACCGCTAACTTATTGATAAGACGATAGTTTATTGACAATAATCGGTAAATGGACTTATTCTTTGAGCGGAGAGCGAGTTGAATAACTTTGATTACGCTTTCAGTAGAAATAATGGAACCGAATACGAAAATCGTTTACCGTATCGATTCACAGGACAGAATCGTTTATGTCAATGATAACTGGCATAAGTTTGCTGAAGAAAACGACGCGCTCGAACTGACTAAAAGCAGTATCTTGTATCGTTCGCTTTGGGATTTTATAACAGATGAAACATCGCGCCATTTTTATCGTGAAGTCATTCAGCGAGTGCGTGCCGATAAGCCTGTTTTTTTCAATTTCCGTTGTGATTCTCCGAGCCATAAAAGGTTGATGGGAATGAATATATCTTACGAATCCGGTGAAGTTGTTTTTCAGACGGATACGATCCGCCTTGAACTTCGCAAACCGCAATCAATTTTAGATCGAAACAAACAACGCTCCGATGAAATTGTGGTTATTTGCGGTTGGTGTAAAAAGATAAACATGGGAAAAATGTTGTGGAAAGAAATCGAACACGCAATCGCCGCTTTGAAAATCTTTGAAGCCGAAAAGCTTCCGATGCTTTCGCACGGAATGTGCAACAACTGTTATGTGGATTTTTTCAGCAATCTGAAAAATATTGCGTAATTGTTCTGTTTTATTAGTTTACGGTAAAACTCAAAAAAATTATTTTAAGTTACCCGAAGATTCATCTCCGCTTAGTAAAACTGCGCTATAATTTCAAAGTTTATGAATACTAAAATTTGAAATGAAAAAACTATTGATTTGCACAGTATTTTCGATTCTTTTTTCGATCTCGAATGTTTCCGCACAACTGTCGAAATCGGCAGAAT
Source organism: Pyrinomonadaceae bacterium (assembly GCA_036833775.1). GTDB lineage: Bacteria > Acidobacteriota > Blastocatellia > Pyrinomonadales > Pyrinomonadaceae > JAJQRF01. Next base: position 2,929 of record DAITPE010000216.1, read on the forward strand.
GGACAATCGAAACTTATGTCGAATACGGCTTTATCGAACCGAATATAACTTACGCAAAAGCCGACGGAATCGAATTAAAACTCGACGTTTACCGACCGAAAGTAAAAAATCCGAAACCGCTCCCGACGCTCGTTTTTTATCACGGCGGCGGCTGGCGCGGCGGTTCGAAAGAAGCTTATTCATTACGCGTTTTGCCGTGGCTCGAAAAAGGCTGGAACGTCGTCAATGTCGAATATCGTTTGACCGCAATTGCCCGTGCTCCGGCGGCGGTCGAAGATGCGCGCTGCGCCTTGCGCTGGGTGTTTGAAAACGCCGAAAAATACAGTTTCGACACGAAAAAGATCGTCGTCAGCGGACAATCAGCCGGCGGACATATCGCTTTGATGACAGGAATGGCAACGAACGAAAAATCTTTCGACAAAAACTGTAAAGGTGCGGAAACAAACGTCGCGGCGATCGTAAATTGGTTCGGCATCACGGATGTCGGCGATCTTTTGGAAGGCAAAAACAAAACCGAATTCGCTTCAAACTGGATCGGCAAAGACCGTCTCGATCAAACCAATCTAATCAAATCCGTATCGCCTTTAACCTACGTTCGCACCGGTCTGCCGCCAATCATCACGATTCACGGCAACGCCGATCCGTTAGTTCCGTATTCACACGCCATTCGTCTGCACGAAGCTTTAACGAAAGCGAAAGTTTCGAATGAACTTTTCACCGTCAAAAACGGCGATCACGGCGATTTTTCAAAAAAAGACAGCATAAAAGCTTATGCCGCGATCTTTAAATTTTTGAAGAAACACAAAATCCAAAAGTAATTTTTCTAAAGTTACTGAAACAATCTTTACAAATTCTCTTTTTTCAACGAAAATCTTTTTGCGGTCTAATTTTATAATTCAATAAATTTTAAGGAGAAAACTTCTATGAAGGTTTCACGGCGTGATTTTGCTAAAATCGTCGGGACCGCGGCTATCGGTGCATCTGCTACTTCGGCATTCGGCGCGGAAAATAATACAAACGAACAACCAATCGAACAATCAAACAATCAACAGCAAACGGGCGGAAGACAATTTCCGAAGGGCTTTTTGTGGGGCAGCGCGACGGCTTCGTATCAGGTCGAAGGCGCGTGGAACGAAGACGGTCGAACGCCTTCGGTGTGGGATACTTTTTCAAAAACTCCCGGCAAAACCGTGAACGGCGCGACGGGCGACGTTTCGACCGATCATTATCACCGCTACAAGGAAGACGTGCAGTTGATGAAAAATCTGGGCGTGAAAACCTATCGTTTTTCAATCTCCTGGTCGCGCGTTTTTCCCGACGGAACGGGCAAACCGAATCCGAAAGGTTTGGATTTTTACAACAAACTCGTCGATGAACTGTTAAAAAACGGCATTCAGCCTTTTGCGACGCTTTATCATTGGGATTTGCCGCAAGTTTTGCAGGACAAATTCGGCGGTTGGGAAGGGCGCGAAACTTCCGAAGCCTTTGCAAATTACGCGGGTTACACAGCGGAAAAACTTTCCGACCGCGTCAATCATTTTTTCACAATCAACGAATTCGGCGCATTTGTCGAACTCGGTTACAGAATCGGCGTTCACGCGCCCGGACTGACCTTGCCGCCCGCGCGTTTTAATCAGACGCGTCACCACGCCGTTCTCGGTCACGGTTTGGCGGTGCAGGCGATTCGTGCGAAAGCCAAGAAAGGAACGAAGGTCGGACTCGCGGAAAATATGACGATCTGTGTTCCCGTGATCGAAACACCCGAACATATCAAAGCCGCCGAAGAAGCGACGCGACAGGTCAACGCGCAATATATGACCGTCATTCAAGAAGGAAAATATACCGATCTTTACCTGAAAAATGCCGGAAAAGACGCGCCGAAATATACGGACGCGGATTTGAAAGCGATCTCGTCGCCGCTCGATTTCGTCGGCATCAATATCTACACGCCGATGTATGTCCGCGCTGACGGTTCGGCGCAGGGTTATGCGATCGTTCCGCATCCGGCTTCGTTCCCGCATATGATCTCGCCGTGGCTTTTCGTCGGTCCCGAAGCACTTTACTGGGGACCGCGTCACGTCAACAAGATTTGGGGCGCAAAGGAAATTTACATCACCGAAAACGGCTGTTCGTCGTCTGACGTTCCGGCGGCTGACGGAATGGTTTACGACACCGACCGCGTGATGTATCTGCGTAATTATTTGACGCAATTGCAACGTGCAACGGCTGATGGAGTTCCCGTTAACGGTTATTTCTGCTGGAGCTTGATGGATAATTTCGAATGGGCTGACGGCTACACGAATCGTTTCGGTCTGCACTACGTCGATTACAAAACGCAAAAACGCACACCGAAATTGAGTGCGCATCTTTACAAAGAAATCATTGCCCGAAACGGTCTGGCTTAAGAACGAATAAAAAATTTGCCTGCGAAAGAAACGAAAAAAGCGAAAATAAAACTGAAGTTATGTTTTCGTTCCTTTCGTTTATTTCGCAGGCAATTCTTCTTAAATTTATCAATGATTATTTTTTAATAAATCCAACAGACGGTCGGGATAATCGGTCATAATTCCGTCAACGCCGTCGTCGAGCAGGCGTTTCATATCGGTTTTGTCGTTGATCGTCCAAACGTGGACTTGGAGATTGAGTTTTCGTGCGGTTTCGATGAAATCTTTGGAAACGATCTGAATCGCGCCGAGCTTTTCGGGAATCTGCAAAACCTGCATCGGCGGCGTGTAAGATTCGCCCAGACCGACTTTATACATCGTCAAAAATTCGCTCACTTCCGAAGGCGTCGCGGCGGTTGCGACCTCGGAACATTCGGCGCGAAATTCGTCGATCGCTTCCTGTCGAAACGAACCGACGATGACTTTATCGGTCATTTTCCGCGCACGAATCATTTCGCACATCGGTTTGACGACCGACGGCGTGACCTGTTTCGGTTCGACGTTAAAAGTTTTGTCGGGAAACGCGTCGAAAATTTCCTGCAAGGTCGGGATCGTGATTCCCTTGCCGCGAAACGGAAAAGTTTTTCCGCCGTCAGGCGAAAAAAGATAGCCTGCGTCGAGTTTTTTAGCTTCGGCAAGCGTCATTTGATTGATTTGTCCGCTGCCGTTCGTCGTGCGGTCAACGCGCGAATCGTGCATCACGACGAGCGTTCCGTCAGCCGTCGAATGAACGTCCAATTCCAACACATCAACGCCCATTTCCGCCGAATATTTAAAGGCTTCGAGCGTATTTTCGGGAAAAAGTCCGCCGCCGCCGCGATGCGCGAAAACGAGCGGACGCGCTTTTTCGATCTTCTGAAATATCGCCCGCATTTCAGCCGGTTTTCCCTTCTGCATCGCCAAATAAATGTAAATTCCCGCCAGAATCAGCATCACGCCGAGCACGAAAAAACCGAGAACTTTTAGAAATTTACGCAAAAAACTACGCATTTAATTTAAAACCTGAACGCGGATTTGGCGAATCGGGCAGATTAAAACGGATTAATATAAAATTTATCCGCGTCAATCTGCCTAATCTGCCAAATCCGCGTTCAAAAAACCTTTTATAAACTACTTTCCGGTCAATTCGTTTGCCAAATTTTCGGCATCGTAAAGTTTTCGCAACGCTTCCAAAATTCCTGCGCTGTGAACGCCGACGGCGCGTGAGCCTTCTTCTTCTTCGATATACCAATAGCGATTCGAAAGTTTCTGCACGTTGCTGTCGAAATTGATGCCGACGAATTCGCCGTTGCGGTTGATGATCGGCGAACCGGACATTCCGCCGATCGTATCAGCCGAATAAACGAAATTGAGCGGCGTTGCCAAATTCAAACGGTCGCGGCGTTCCTTGAATCTCGCGGGCAATTCATACGGCGTTTTTTCACCGAAACTTTCGGCACGGTCGTAAAGCCCGAAAAACGTCGTTTTGTATGGCACGAGCGTCGTATCTTCTTCGTAGCCTTTCACTTTTCCGAACGTGATGCGCAAATTGAAATTCGCATCGGGCGCGATCGTTCTGCCGTAAACCGCAAAACGCGCTTTCGCAATTTTTTCGCCTGCGCGAGCGTCAACGCTCGTAATTTTTTCTTCGTTCCAAGCGCGAAGTTCGCGAATTACGGGTTCGACGCGTCTTGCCAATGTGACCATCGGATCGGTCGAAGCGGCGATCGAATCGGAATTATCTAGCAGAGCTTTTCTTGCCGCAACGTCCTTCAATTTCGTTTCATTGACCGCGCGTTTGACGACTTCGGAAACTTCCGCATCGCCGAGCGCGGCTTTGATAAACGGATCGTTTGCGCCGAGCGTTTTCTTTGCTTCTTCGAGCCAAGCCGTCAAAAGTGCTTCTTCCATTTCAGGATAGATCGGCGCGGGCGAAAGCAATCCTGCTTTGAAAGATTCGAGCCGCGCATCGTTAAATTCGGGATAGCGTTCGTTGTTCGGCTTTTTGATTTCATCGCCGTAACGCACAATCGACGAAGCGATCGTGCCTAAACGCGATGCCGAAAGATTTGAAAACGCAATGCGATTCGCATATTTCGGAAGCTCCGTGTAAGCGTCGGAAATTTGTTTCCACGCGGGTGCAAGTTCCTTTTCAAGCGCGGCGTTTTTCGCCAAACCTTCTTTCAGAGCTTTTTCTTCGGCTTCTTTTTTGGCAAACATTCGCGGATTCATCAATCCGTCCTGTTGTCCGGTCAAGCGTTTGAGCGAATTGTTGAACGAACGAATCGAGCCGGTCGCCTGTCGTGCTTGTTCGGTTCCGCGTTTCGAATAATTTTCGAGCGCATTCAGCCGCGAAGTCCAAACTTTTTTCTGCAAAGGATTTCCCGTGTCGCGCTGATACGCAAGCTGCGCAACCGTCAAAAGCCGCGCCGTCGAACCGGGATAACCCGTTGCGATAACAAATTCTTCATCTTTCGGTCCGGTTTCCGACCATTTCAAATATTGCGGGCTTTTTATCGGCTGACCGTTTTCGTAAACGCGCAAAATCGTGATGTCTAGATCGTGACGCGGAAACGTGAAATTGTCGTAATCGCCGCCGAAAAACGCTGCTTGCTCTTCGGGCGCAAAAACGACGCGCACGTCCGTGTATTTTTTATTGCGGTAAAGCCAATATTCGCCGCCGTTGTAAAGCGAGATAACTTCGCTTTTCAAACCCGTTTTGTCGGTCGATTCCTTTTCGATCGCCGCAATTTCCGCACGTCGCTGCGCACTCGCGTCTTTGTCGGTCGCGCCCGCTTTTACGGCAGATTGAACGCGCTCGGTGACATTTTCATACGACACGAGCATATTCACTTCGAGATCGGCGGTTTTGAGTTCGGCATCACGAGTCGGCGCGTAAAATCCGTTTTTGACGATGTCCCTTTCCTTGGTCGAAAGTTTCGTTAATTGTCCGCTCGCAACGTGCTGATTCGTGATAATTAAACCGTCGGGCGAAACAAAACTTCCCGAACCGCCGTCGTTCAAGCGAACCGAAGCGAGCCGGACTTTTTCAAGCCATTCAGCCGACGGCTCGAAATTGTAACGCTCTTTCCACTGTTTAAGCGGCGGATTATCAAACGTCCACATTCCTTCGTCCGCAATCGCCAGCGGAACATTTACCAAAAAACTTGCCAACAATAAAAAGACTGATATTTTTTTCATATATTTCTATAAATTATTTGCTGTGATCGCTTAAAAATAATTTGCCGTCGCGTTCGATCAACCCGAGTTTGATGCGGTCGAGCCAGCCGATTCTGCCTAAAACATTTCTGTCAAAATAATCACTTTCCGCAAAATAAACGGTCGAAACGGTTTCAATACCGAGAACCGAAAGTGTCAATTCGTGTCCGAATGCGCGGAAACTTCCCGTTGCAGTGCTGAAATTTAATTCAAGACCGTTTTCAATTTCCAGATTCAGTTGTAATCCGTGTTTCCGCTCAAAAATGCAATGGCTTGAACCTGTATCAATTTTTGCCGTAAATGCAACTTGCTCTTCGGCAAAAACTAATTTTATCGGAACGGTGATTCCCGATTTGAGCGTGTTGTATTCATAAACTTCTTCAAATTCTATGTTTGCGGACACGCTTCGATT
>DAITPE010000217.1:0-8924 GCA_036833775.1 Pyrinomonadaceae bacterium
TTTATGGAACCGCAATACCGCGTCTGGGGAATCGTCCGCCGCTGTGTCAAAACGCAGGGCGAAAATGAATCGTATGCACACGGCGTAGCATTTATCGGAAAGAATCCGCCGCTCGGGTTTAACGACAATCCGGCGAAGCTTTTCGACATCACGACGCGCAGCAGCGAAGGTTTGTGGAACGTCATGGAAGCCCCTTTAAAACCTGACGAAAGCAAACTGCCGAAAGACCAACGCCGTCATTCGCGTTTTCCGATCCCTGAAACGATCATTGTCGAACTTTTGGACGAAAACGGAAACGTCGTCAACAGCGAATCGACCGTGACCGAAAACTTGAGTCTCGGCGGTGCTTCGATCTTTACGACGCTCGACGTTCCGATCGGTTCGTTTATGCGCGTCATCAGCCAGCGTTATTCGACGACGATCATTTCGGTCGTGCGCGGCAAACGCACCGGAGCAGACGGCATTCCGCGTCTGCATCTCGAATTCATCGACCATTTTTTCCCGCTCGAGGGAATTGAGTAACATAACAATTGAATAACAGCAGAAAAATTCTTTTTGTTAATCCGCCCCAAATTCATAATTTTTTACTCCCGAACGCAATAAATCTAACTTAAATTAGGAGAAATTATGTCCATCTCAACACAAACGGAGCAACGCCAATCGAGACGTTTTCCATTGGCATTCAAATTAACAGTCAAGGCAAAAGAAGATACGGAATCCTTTTGGAAGGAAACGACCGATGTTTTAACGATTGCCAGAAACGGTGCGGGTTTTTATCTGCCGCGCAAAGTCCAAGTCGGTCAGCTTTTGTCGCTGTTGATGCCGATGCCGAAACATTTGCGAGGTTATGATGACGACAAGGAATTTTACCGTATCTGGGGTTTGGTTCAGCATTGCAACCCGATCTCGGGCGACGAGGCGCAAGGTTTTCACGTCGGCGTTGCTTTTATCGGTAAAAACGCGCCGGAAAGCTATCACCAAGCACCGCAGCAATCATATATGATCTGCGGTATGAGCGAAGACGGTTTTTGGAAAATAAAGGAAACTGCCACGCCGTTCGTGACGCGCAAACATACTCGTTACTGGACTTCGATCGATGTCAGGCTCGAAGTCATTGACATCGACGGCAACGTCGTCACGCACGACACGACGAAGACGGAAAATTTAAGTTACAGCGGCGCGGCGGTCTTTTCTTATATGGACGCCAACGTCGGCGAATGCTGCCGCGTTTTTGCCGACGAATACGAATTTATGGCGATCGCCGTCGTCCGCAACCGCAAATTGGGCAAAGACAAACTTCCCAGACTTCATCTGGAATTTGTCGATGAACAATTCCCGATCGAAAAACTCGGCTCGAATCTTGAAGAAACCGAAGAAAATTAGGTATTCTTGGACGGTGAATTTTAGTTTAATTTAATCGTCCGTGAAAGATTCAGCCGCCAATCAATATCCGTCGCCATTTGTTTTCGAGCTTTGCCGTATTTTCGGTCTGGGCATCAGCAAAGTTCTCTGGCGGATAAAATATTACAACACCGAAAACATTCCGCAAGACGCAACGCGCGGGCTTTTGATCGTGCCGAATCATCAAACTTACGCCGATCCATTCTGGCTTTCGTTCAAAATTCATCGAAAAATGCGTTTTATGGCTTATGACAAAGCCTTCGATTGGTTTTTCGTCGGCAAGATGATTCGTTATCTCGGCTCGTTTCCGGTCAGTTTGGAAGGCAGCGGCGCGATCAAAGCGTGGCGCACGGCAAAAGCGGCTTTGGCGGACAAAGCCGCGCTCGTCATTTTTCCCGAAGGCGCGCGCGAATTTTCCGACGGCAAAATGCTCCCGTTCAAAGCGGGCGCAGTTCGTCTCGCGCTCGAAGCCGACGTTCCGATCCTGCCCGTCACGATTCGCGGCGGCAACAAAACTTGGGCGCAGGATATGAAATACCCGAAATTTTTCCGCCGCGTCGAAATCTTTTATCATCCCGTCATCGAACTCGAAAAACCCGCCGACAAACACGAATTGCAGAACTACATCGAAAAAAAGACCGCCGAACTTTATGAACAGATCGGCAGTCTTTTGGAACATTGATTCATCAACTTTTTAGCGCAAAACCGCGCAAACGGCTTCTAAAACTTCAAATTCATCATCAATTTTTCAGATTGTCGGCTCAAAATCGTGAATTGTCGGCAGACAATTTGAAAATGTCGGCAGACAATTCACGATTGTCTGTTCAACTTTTGGGATTGTCGGCAGACAATTCACGATTGTCGGGCGACATTTTGTAATTGTCGGACGACATTTTGTGATTGTCGGGTGACAATCCTGAATTGTCGGACGACATTCCACGATTGTCGGCGACAATTTCAAATCTTGAAGCCGTTATTTTAGAATTTCGGTTAATTTTCGGGCGCGTCCGGCGGCGGATTTCCGCGCATTATTTGGTTTCTTCGGATGATTTTCAGTTTTCTGCGCTGTTCGGGCGTTAATTTTTGCAGTTCTTCGCGCGTCAACAGAGGTTTTTGCCCGACATTCGGCGGACGCGGCGGATTTTTCGGACGCACGCCGTTATCGTCGATGATCATATCAGGCGTTTCGATGCCTTCATCGGTAATTTTCATATTCCCGATCCGAACCGTTTCGCCGTCCACGATGATCTGCTCTTTTCCGTCTTGAACTTTGATCTTGCCGCCGTTAGTCTGCACGGTTTTCGCGTTTTTATCGGTCTGCGCCGTCTTCGGATTTGCTTCGACGACCGTTTTTTCGCCGCCTTGAATCGTTTTATCGGCATCGTTCACGACAGATTTATTATCTTTTTCAACGAAAACCGTATTTGAATTCGCAATGTCCGAAGCGGAATTCGCAGTCTGCGCGTTCGCTGGCGATGAATTCGTTTCGACGACTTGCTGTGTTGCCGAATTTGCGCCGAAAAGCTGCGGATTAAACAAATAAACGCCGCCGATCGCACTGCCGACGAGCAGCAAACCGCCCAGAGCCGCCGCGCCGAACGCTTTTGCGCGATTCGTTTTTTGTTCGGGAACTTCCGTGTAAAAATTCGTCGCTTTATTGACGTTTCCATCGGTGCGAATTGCGGTCAAAACCGATTCGTTGTCGGGCAAAATCTGCGTGTTCACCTGCGATTGCGCCGCCGGATTCTGCACATTCGTCCCGCCCATCAAACGTGTTTCCTGCGCTAAGATTCCCGTGTTCAAAGCGTTTTCGAGATTCGTTTTCGCTGTTCCTTCGACCGCGTAATTTTCGCGCTCGCGCAGCATTTCGCGCATTTCATTGGCAGTTTGCGGTCGCTGATTGCCGTTCAAAGCCATCGCACGTTGCAAAACTCCCGCAAAGCCTTTGGAAACATTCGGATTTACGTCAGAAGCGAGTTCTAAAGTGTCGTCCTTCTCGCTCAAAACGTGCATCGCGCGCGTCAGAGCGTCTTCCGGCGGAACGCCCGTGACGAGATGATAAAGCGTCGCCGCAAGCGAATAAAGATCGCTGCGCGGATCGGTTCCGGTTCCTTGAATCTGCTCGAGCGAAGCATAACTGCGCGAATATCCGAAGATACTTTTCGCCGCCGTCTGATGCGAAACGTCGCTCGGATTCCCTTTTGCAAGTCCGAAGTCGAGCAATATTATCTGTCCGCGCGGAGTCAGTTTCAAATTTTGCGGTTTGATGTCGCGGTGAATGACGGGAATTTCCTGATTGTGCAGAAAATCGAGCGCGTCGAGAAGCTGATCCGCCCAATTTATCACGTCGGCTTCAGGAAAAGCCTTTTGTTCGCGCTCCATCATTTCCGAAAGATCGTCGCCCGCGATGTATTCCATCACGATAAACTGCCCGTTGTCTTCCTCGAAATGATCGCTTACACGCGGCAGCGCGGCGTGTTTCAAACTGTTCAAAAGACGCGCTTCGCGTTCGATCGCCTTGCGGAAATTCGTTTCCATCACGAGCGTTTCCTTGATCGCCACGACGCTGCCGAAACGCTCGTCGGTCGCAATGTAAACCGCGCCCATTCCGCCCTGACCGATCTGTTTCTCTACCCGATAGCGATTTTGTAAAACTGTTCCCGCTTCAATCATTTTTTGTATTTCTCCGTTTTGCGCTAACGCCTATCATACAACATTAACGCGCAAAATTTTAACGAAAAAAGGCAGACTTTGTTTCAGTCTGCCCATTAAATTTGATTGTTTTCGCGCTTATTTGTATGCGTTTGCACCTACTTTCGGAAGATTGTAAACATCCGCCAAAGTATTCAGTTCATAGCGAACCTTCGCCCAATTCGCTTCGGTCGCCGCACCGTATTTGTAATTTTTCATATTGCGGTCGATGTCCGTGGCGATGTTCAAACATTTGCGAACTTCGTCTTTGTTTTCAACCCAAGCATCGCGGCGGTCGAATTCGCGCGACAATTCATCGGTCGCACTTTCCAAATCTCCGGCGCGTTTGTTCAGCCAGTCTTCGCGGCTCGAACCGTTCAAACGGCTGTGATCCAACGATCTGTCGAAATTGCTTTTGAAATTGTCAACTCTGTCTTCGACGCGGTTAATGATCGCTTTGACTTCCGCCTTGGTTTTCATTCTGCCGCGCGCTTCGCGTCGATTGCGCTGTGCAAAACTGACATCAGCCAATCCCAAAATCGTCAAAACCGCCGCCAAACCAACAAACATTTTCAATAAATTCTTTTTCATTTTTCTACTCTCTCCTTTTTTCAAATAATTTAAAAATTATTCCTTTCCTTATTAAATTTCCGAGCGTTTTTTCATCGCTCAGGTTTTCAGACGCGAGAGTTTTTCAAATAGTCGAAAAAAAATTTACTTTTTTTATAAAAAAAATTTCTTGTAACTTATTATGCAAAAAGCACTTTCGCCTTCCGTCAATAAAGCTTTTCGTTGAGCGTTTTCCGATTATATTTATTTCTTATTTTTATTCAAACACGAATTATAAATATCTAAAAACAAAGGATTAAATCTCAAACCAGCGTTCGGTCATATCGCACCAAACCGCGAGTCCGCGCCATTTGCCGAATTTTTCGTAGAATTTAACGATCTCTTTGTCGTCGCAAACCGTTTCGTTGTTGTGCTTTTTGTAAAACTGCGCGCGAACCCACGAATCGAGCGCGAGTCCTTCGTAATTTCCGACGAGTTTTAAAAGATTTTCCGCCGCATAATCGCCGACACCTTTGATCTTTTTCATTTCCTTTTTCAAATCTTTACCTTCCAAACCCGAATTCAGCCATTTTTCAACGTCGAGATTGCCGCTTGCGACCGCTTCCGCCAATTCGACAAAAAACGGCGCACGATAACCGACGCGAATCTCCTCGCGATAAAAATCCGCCGAGACTTCCACCATCGCTTCGGCAGTCGGAAACGCTTTTTTGCCGTTCGCCGCAGGTTTGCCGAGTTTTTCGACCAAGTTCGAAGTCATTTTTTTCGTCGCGCCCCACGAACAATTCGTCGTGCAGAGCGTTTTTACCAAATCTTCCCAAACCGTCGGCGAACGCAGTAATCTTCCCGCGCAAAGCGTCGGAATCCATTTCAATGATTTTTCCTTTTTGACGAGTTTGTAAAATTCGCTCAGATCGTCGTCGAGCCGCAAAATATGCCGCACATCGCGCCGAATCTTTTCTTCGTTTGAAGGCTTTTCGTTAAGTTCGATTTCAAGCTTTCCGTCTTTTTCAAAAATCGTTCCGTAGATCGGATGTTTTGCGTTTTCATCCGTGAAAACGTAGCTCAAATTAAAATTTTCATCGAGTTCGAACGGCAAAAGATCGCTCCAACCGTGGCTGTTGACGGTGTTTTTGAAATTAAAATTCGCGGTGATGTCAAGATTGAAAGAATATTTCATAGATGAAATCTTAATCTTTAATAAAAATATTTACAATTTTTCAGACTAAAATATAATGTCAAAACGTCTTACTTTCGGATTCATTATTTCAGGAAACAATTCAAAGATTCAGACGATAACTGTGTGTTGCAAGATATTCTTGGAATGTTTCCCTATTAAAGATTTATATTAAAGTGTAAAACAATATTTAACGGCATTTTTCTACAGCCGTTAGTTCGCCGTAAACAATTAATTAATTTGGTCAGTTTTTTTAGGAGGAAAGGTGTATGAACAGCAGTAAATCGCGCTTGTTTGTTTATTTTCTAAGCGTCGGTTTGATGATGATTGCGCTCGTTTTACCGACATTGGCGGAATACGATCCCGAAGTCGATCCCAATTCGCCGTCGCCGATCTTGTTGAGCGAAGACGGCACGACGCGTGTGCTTGCGGTCGAAAGATTTTCAGGCAAAAAGACGAATCTGGAAAGAATCGAAAGCCGCGCTTTTGCGCCCGAATCAAAGATCGTCGTTTTCGTGACGAATCTCGACTTGATGAAGGACGAAGGCGCAAACGCTTTTCGCGCTTACATCGAAACGAAAGAAGGTAAAAGTTATCGTTTTCCCGTTTTGGATATTCAGCCCGTTGCGGGACGCGAATGGATCTATGCAATGACGATTCTTTTGAAAGACGATGTCGGCTTTTGGGAACCGCCGACTGCCGACGGCGACGTTCTTTTGAGAATTTCGTGGCGCGGATTGACAAGCAACCGCGTTCGTCTCGGTCTCGGCGCACTCGGCGGCGACATTAAAGACGATTCCGGCGCAGCACCGACACCTTTCAAACAATTTTCCACGCCGTTCGTTCCTTCCGTAAAAACAAATGTTGACAACTATACAGGTTACCGTTGGTCGAGCGATCGTGTGCGTTTACTTGAGCAAGCAACATTCGGACCGAATGCCGCGCTCGATGCACGAGTTCGCCGTATCGGTTTGAAAGTTTGGCTGAACGAACAATTAAACGCCGATTATCCGAGCTTAAATACGCCGTATCCCGATATTCCGCTGAACAGCACGACCGCACCGCTCGATTGCAACGGAACTTCCAATACAACTTCAACGCCGCCCGATCCGGTCGATCCCGATCCGCTTTGTTTCAGAAATACATATTCGATGTATGGAATTCAAAACTGGTTTTTCAAAGAAGCGTTTTACGGCGATTCACAGCTTCGTCACCGTGTTGCGTGGGCGTTGAGTCAGCTTTGGGTTACGTCGGGCAACGATATTCAGCAAGGCAGACATATGATCGAATATCACAAAGTTTTATCGAGAAATGCTTTCGGCAATTATCGAACTTTGATGAAGGAAATGACTCTGAATCCGGCGATGGGCGAATATCTCGATATGCGCCGCAGTACGCGCACGAATCCGAACGAAAATTATCCGCGCGAGATTTTACAGCTTTTCACGATCGGTCTGTTTATGCTAAACCAAGACGGAACCGTTCAGCGCGATGCAAATAATGTTCCGATCCCGTCTTACGATCAAACGACGATCAATAATTTTTCGAAAGTTTTCACGGGTTGGAATCTTTGCGAAACGACGGCTTCGTGTCCGAATCGTTCGCTGGTCGGACCGAATTACATCGATCCGATGCTGCTCGTTCAAGCGAACCACGATGTCACGACAAAAACTCTTTTGAGTTATCCGAATGCGGTCAATCAAAACATCGCGGCAAATCTGAACGGAAATACCGAGATCGATCTGGCTTTGGATAATATTTTCAATCATCCGAACGTCGCGCCGTTTGTCAGTAAATTTCTGATCCAGCATTTGGTGACGAGCGATCCGAGTCCGGCTTATGTCGGTCGCATTTCGGCGGTTTTCAACAATAACGGCTCGGGCGTGCGCGGCGATCTGAAAGCGGTCGTAAAAGCGATTCTGCTCGACGCGGAAGCGCGCGGCGACGTAAAAACCGATCCGAATTTCGGAAAATTACGCGAACCTGTTCAGTTGATGACGAATTTGTTCAGAACTTTTAATGTCCGTTCGGCTGACGGCACAACCCAAAGCGACGGCGTAGTTGCAAATCTTCCGAACGCTATGCTTCAGAATCCGTTTCTTTCGCCGACCGTTTTCAATTATTACGCGCCCGGCTACATCGTTCCCGGAACCGCTTTGAACGGTCCCGAATTCGGAATTATGACGACCGGAACTTCGATTCAACGTGCGAATTTTGCGAATACGATGGTTTTCAGCCGCATCAATGTCAGCGCGCCTTTAACGCCAAACGGGACTTCGCTGGATTTCAGTGAATTGCAGGCTTTGGCGACGGCTGACACGACCGGAAATCAATTGATGGATGCCTTAAATCAAAAAATGATGCACGGCACGATGTCGGCTTCGATGCGAAACACGATTCTGACCGCCGTTTTGGCAGTTCCGTCAACAACTCCGTTAGCCCGCGCACAGCAGGCAGTTTATTTGGTTGCGACATCTTCGCAATATCAGGTGCAGAGGTAAAAAATATGAATCAATCAAGACGAGACTTTTTGAAAAAATCAGGCTGTGCCTTGGGAATGGTGACATTGGCAACGCAGTTCGAGCATTTCGGAATGATGAGCGCGCTCGCGCAAAAAGCGGTTGACAATGAAGATTTAGGCGGCGAAAACTACAAAGCCTTGATAGTCGTATTTTTGTCGGGCGGAAACGACGGAAACAACACGTTGATTCCCAATCATTCCAGCACGACAATCTCGAATTATGCGGCATACAGCGCGGCGCGAAGTACGCAAGGTTTGGCTTTAGCGCAAAACACTTTGCTGCCGATCACGGTTCCTCGAATGGGCGGTTTGGATTACGGTCTGCATCCGGCATTCGGTACGATCACGGGCGGCGTCAACAACGGGCTTCACGAGCTTTGGGCGCAGCAGAAAATGGCGATCGTGCCGAATCTCGGAACGCTTGTCCGACCGACGACGAAAACGCAGTATCAAACACCTTCGCATCCGAAACCGTATCAGCTTTATTCGCATTCCGATCAAGTCGAACAAGCGCAAGCCGGATTTGCGGGAACGCAGTCCTTTACGGGTTGGGGCGGCAGAATCGCC
>DAITPE010000218.1:0-8912 GCA_036833775.1 Pyrinomonadaceae bacterium
AAAATTTACTGAACAGTTGCCGCCAGCAACGAACCGCGCGGATCGGACGCGTAAGCTTCGCCTTCCTGGATTTTTCCGATGATTCCGTGAAAAACGATTTCCGAATCCTGCAAAACGACGACGACGTCGCCCGGACTGTATTGTTTTTCGTCAATCGCAAATTTGATGATCGTGGCGTTGCCGTTTTCCTGCGAAACTACGTCGTAATCGAAATTATCGGCGTTAAAACTCAATGTCTGACAAAATGAAACTTCCATAATAATTTAAAGTCCAAAGTCTTTAGTCCATAGTCCAAAGTCGTTTGGAAATTTTGATTCTAACTTTTCAAAAGCTTAAAGTCCAAAGCGATCGCATCGTGATCGGAAAGCGGCGTTCCGTTTTCGTCCTTCAAATTGCCGATCGTCTGCGGTTTTCCGACCGCTTCGATGTTTTTTCCCGCAAACCAATCCAATCTTCCCGAAACTTTTCCGCCGACGCGCCCAGCCGCCCAAAAGATGAAGGGAAAACACCATTCGGGAACCCAATCGCGCAGATTCGTGTTTTTTTCGATGCTCGCAATTTCGTAATGAAGCGTTCCCGCACCGAGTTCGTTCAAACTTTTATATTCAAAACCGCGTTTTTCGAGTTCGCCGAACAAACCTTTTTCAAAATATCGGTCGGGATGCGGAAAATGTTTTTTCACGACACGTTTCGGTCCCATCAAAACGCGCCGCCAGTAGCCCGCGATCGCGCGACGATGATTTTGCGAATTGAACGTCGTCGTATTCCAATCTCCGCCGATGATCGTTGGCAAAGGTAAAAGTTTTTCGAGCGCGTCAAGCACGATTTTCATCTGAAAATGCCGATGTTTGCGCGACGAATGCGCGTCGAGATGAATCGTCACGGCGCGAAAATCGCCCGCCGGATGCTCGATGTCGGCGATCAAAGCACGCAAATATCCGAGCCGTTTTTCCTTGCCGAGCATTTTATCTTTCCCGTTCGGCAGCGCGACGGCGTGCGCGTTTTTGATTTTGTATTTTGAAAACATCGCCAATCCGTGAATCGAAACCGTGTTTTCGCCCGTCGCAAATTCTTCCACGCCGCTTCCCTTTTGCAGCGCGATATAAACCGGCGCGAAAGCGTAATTCAACTTCAAATCTTTCGCCAGATCGTGCGCGACAAAACGATTTTTGCTGCGCGCCATTCCGTAATCGAGTTCGGTCAAAAGCAGTAAATCCTTATCTTTCAAACCTTCGTGATTTTTCAAACCGGCGACGATTCCTTCATAAATATTGCCGCGCTCGATGTTCCAAGCAAGTGCAGAAACAACGGATTTCGGATTTCGGATTTCGGATTTCGGATTGTCGGAAAAATCTTCTTGAATTACGGCATTTAAAATCCTTTCGACCGTCGGTTTTATTTTTTGATAAACCACCGAATTTTCCGTTTCTTCGATCGATTCAAACTTTAAAAGTTCGGGAAAATATTGATTCAAATCGTGTTCTAAAATAATTGGTGATTGCATTAAAAATTATCTTTTGAAGCCGTAAACAGGTTTACCCTCAAATTCTCCAACTAAAACAGCTTCAGGTTCTTCTGCGCCTTCGATCCAAAATTCCAACAAACTTTCCTTATCTGCGTGATAACAATATTTTTCCGCCAAATACCCTAAATTGTCACTCGTTTCGATCGTTATCCAACCGTCATAACTTCCGAGATAACAATATCTTTGTGCTTTGAATTGATTATTTTCAGTTTTTTCAAATCTCAATTTCTCGTCGAACTGCTGAAACATTTTCAGTTCTTCTTTTTTGATAAATCCGAGTAGATCATTGTAATTTCCAGAAACATAAAGCATTAAAGCATCAGGCTCAATATCAATAATATATTCTTTAATTGTTTCATGCTTTTTCATCACAGAATCAAGAATTGAAAAATCCTTTTCTGTAATAATGGTTTTGATCTTTTTTCTGAATGAAACTAAACCGTCGAACGGAAACTCATAAAACTCGAAACCTGTCGGTATTTCATTTAATAAATCAACAGTTTTGTATTTGGATTTATCTTTAACAATGTAATATCTCGTGCCGCCCTTTTTAGTTTTTACGGCTTTTACAAAATGCAGTTCGCCCTTTCTATTTTCGTATTCAATCGGCATAAATAAGACTTCCTAAAAAGGTTAAGAATAAATAAATTCCAAACGAAAAGGCAAAAGTGAAAACATTAAAAACGATTCTTCACTTTTGCCTTTTAACTTTTTACTTTTTACTTTTCTAATCGTCGTAACGCTCTTTGGCAGGCGCGACGGCGAGAAAATCGTTTGTTATTCTTTCCGAATAAATTGTAATCAATTCGGCGACGCGTTCGTGTTTCGGCGCGGCGAAAATTAAACCGACGTGTTTCGGTTTTTTGACGCGGTAAACGATTTCCGAATCTTCATAATGCGAAGTGTTCGGCGCGTCTTCTTTCGCCAGACAAAGCGTGATTCCCGCGTAATCTTTGCGTAATTTCGGTAGTTTATATGGTTTTTCTTTCGTTGCCGTTTCGAGTTTTGCCCATTCGCGCCAGAGATTGAAATTCGACGCTTGCTCTAAAACATTAGCGATATACGCACCGCCGACTCTTGCCGCGACTTCCAAAAGATAAAATTTCCCGTCCGTTGCAGATTGCAAAAATTCGGCATGTGAAACGCCCTGTTCGTATTTGAAAGCTTTGAGCAAATCTTTGTTCAATTTCTCCAACTCTTTTCTTTCTTTTGAGTTATGAGGCAAGATCGAAGTCGAAAAAACGCCGCCTTCGTGCGAAACCTTAAACGGTGTCGTGCCGTATTCGCTTACACCTGCCGCAAGAACTTTCCCGTCTTTGACGACCGAATCGACGTGAAAAACCTTTCCTTCGATAAATTGTTCGATCAAAAACTGCGACGGATGATCGCGCCAAGTATTTCTCGCGTCCAAATCATTTAAAACCTGCCAAACTTGTTCCTGCGTTTCACATTTGCGAATGCCGAATGCCGAAACTTCATTTCGCGGTTTGACGATCCAAGGTCCGGCGGCGGTTTGCAGATATTCGTTGATCGCTTCCATATTGAACGCGCCGACGAATTCGGGACAAGGAATTCCGGCGTGTGAAGCAATATTGCGCATCGTCAATTTGTCACGGAAACGAACTGCGTGCGACGGCGACATTCCGCCGAGCTGCAAATGTTCACGCGCAAAAGCGGCGGTCAAAACGTCGAATTCGTCCAAACCGACCACGCGATGAACGGGCTGATTTCCCGCAACATTCGTGATCGCACGGACATAATCTTCAAATTTCGCTTCGTTCGGAACGGTTTTCACGTTGTCGATACAAGTCCATTGCCAAGGTTCATCCAGCAATTTTTCACGCGTCACAAGCGTCACGTGCCAACCATTCTCTTTACACTGTTCTAAAAATTCGTTTCCTTTATGCTCGCTCGCTATGCAAACAATATAATTTTTCATAAATTCGGGGACTTTTTTTACTCGCTTTATTCTTAATTTTCTAAACCTTTTTTCCCTGATTCGCACAAACTTCAAGCCGCTTTTCAATCTGAAAATTTCCAAACTGCTGATTTTGCTTTGAATTAAAAGAATGGCACAATTTATTTGTAAAGACAACAATAATTTAACTTGGCAATACCAAAAATAAAATGGCTGTAGTTACCGAATGGGAGTTTATAAATGGGTAGTTTCGACATTGCAGATTTTCTTTCAAACCTCGTGATTTACATGGTCGTTTGGCTGTTTGCGGTTTCGGCTCACGAAGCCGCACATGCTTGGATGTCTTGGAAATTCGAAGACGATACTGCTTATCGGCTCGGTCGTGTAACGCTTAACCCGATTCCGCATATCGATCCGCTCGGAACGTTAATTTTACCGATTATCGGATTTCTTTTCGGCTACTTTCAAGGTTTGGCGGGAATTCCGCTGATAATGTGGGGAAAACCGACTCCGGTCAATCCGCTGAAATGGCGAAAAAAAGATTTGGCAAATATTATGGTTTCACTTGCCGGAATCGCGGTTAATCTGATAATTGCCGTTAGTGTCGCCATTATTCTAAAAGTATTGGTTGCTTATGGTTTTTTCACGTATGAAAACATTAAAACGGGAATCACCGCGCCTTTGTTTTCATTGCTTTATACAACTATTGTCTTAAATGTCGGTCTGGCGGTTTTCAATCTTTTGCCTTTTCCGCCACTTGACGGCAGCAAAGCTTTGCAATCCGTTTTGCCGCGAAGTTTCGAGCCTTATTTCGAAATGTTGGAAACTTACGGTTTTCTGATTTTAATTGTTTTAATGCAGTTGGGTATAATTAGCTTTTTAGTTACGCCGATCAGAAATTTTATTTTGTATTTTTTATTTTAACTTCAAATCAATATGGAAAAAGTAAATTTCGGTTTATTTTTCGGACATTTAGCTGTCTATTTGTTCGTTTGGGTCTTCGCACTTACGACACAAGGCGCATTAACTGCGTGGATGTCCAACTATTACGGCGATGACACGGCTAAAAACGCGGGCAGAATTTCATTTAGCCCGTTCGTTCAATCCGATCTGATCGGAACGATCATTTTGCCGACAATTTCATTTATTATCGGCTGGATGTCGCCGGGAATTCCATTTATAGCTTGGGGCAAACGTGTGCCGATCAATTCGGAAAATTGGCGCAATCCGAAGCTTGCAGGCGCAATGGTCACACTTGCGGCGACATTTGCGAGCATTTCGATAGCTTTGATTTCATTTGTTTTATTGAAAGTTCTTTTTGTCACCAATATTGCTGATTTCAACGACTTTTTCCAGCTCGTTCTCGGTAAAAACAAGGCAACGGAGATTTCTTGGTTTGCGCCTGTTTTGATGGTTCTTTGGTATGGTTTGGTAATAAATATTGCCCTGACAATTTTCAGTTTATTACCGATTCCGCCATTCAGCGGCGGCGCGGTTCTGTTTTCGCTGTTACCGGAAAGTTTCAAACCCGTTAAGGATTTCTTTAATCAATTCGGGCTTATTATCGCGCTTGTCTTAATGTATTTTGTTGTGGTAAATCATATTTTACTTCCGACTGTTAATTTTACGATTCGGCTTTTAGCCGCTTAAATCATTGATGAAAAAACGAATTTTGAGCGGCGCACAGCCGACGGGCGAACTTCATTTGGGAAATTATCTCGGTGCGCTGAAAAATTGGGTAAAATTGCAGGAAGAATACGAAAGTTTTTACTGCATCGTCGATCTGCACGCGATCACTTTGCCGCAGAATCCTGAAACTCTGCGCCGCAAAACGCTCGAACTTGCGCGGATTTATCTCGCTTCGGGAATCGACGCGGAAGTTTCGACTGTTTTCGTTCAATCGGATGTTGCTGAACACGCCGAACTTACTTGGGTTTTGAATTGCACGGCGCGAATGGGCGAACTCGAACGAATGACGCAGTTCAAAGATAAATCGGGCGGCAACCGCGAACGTTCGAGCGTCGGACTTTTCACTTATCCGGTTTTGATGGCGGCGGATATTTTGCTTTATCAAGCCGATCTCGTTCCCGTCGGGCAAGATCAGAAACAGCATCTCGAATTGACGCGTGATCTCGCCGAACGCTTTAACCGCGATTTCGGCGATACCTTTACGATTCCCGATCCGTATATTCCACCCGTCGGTGCGAAGATTCAATCGTTAGCCGATCCTGCGAAAAAAATGTCGAAATCGGACGAAAATCTGAACGCAACGATTTTTCTAAACGATTCGCCCGACGCTATCTTGAAAAAATTCAAACGCGCCGTGACCGATTCTTCGAGCGACGGCATCGTTTTCGACGATAATCGCGCCGGACTTTTGAATCTTTTGACGATCTACCAAGTCATCACGGGCAAATCGCGCGAAGAGATCGAAGCGCATTTTGCGGGCAAAGGTTACGGACATCTGAAAACCGAATTAGCCGAAGTCGTGATCGAATTTCTCAAACCTTTTCAAGAAAAAATGGCGCAGATCGATGACGCACAATTAGCGCAAATTTTAGACAAAGGCGCGGAAAAAGCGCGAAGCGTTGCAAGCCAAACGCTGAAAGACGTTTACGGAAAAGTAGGTTTGCACAAGAAATAAATCTTCAAACTTTGAATTCAGTCAAAAAGCCGATGCAATTTTGTATCGGCTTTTTGTTTTGAGCAATGCAAAAAACTATTCCGTTTTCTGTCAAATATAAATAATTTGAAAATATGGGAAAACGTAAAAAACAAATTAAAAAATCAAACAGCTCGAAAAGAAAAACTTGCCTTCCGACAACCAACAATATTCTGCCTGAAACTGTTTCTCATAATCTTGCTCCCGCACCAAATTCCCTGCTCGTCAATTTAGCTCAAAGACCCGATTTCGTCGGCGCGATGCGTTGGATGCTCAACGGTTGTTTGGCTTGCGGAGGCGTTTTGGCGGCTTTCGCGACAAATCGCGATTTAGGCAGGTTATATGTCAGAACAACTTACCAAATCGCCGCGTTCATTCCGCGAGAGTTTATTCCGCCGAAAACTTATATTCCGGGTGTCATGACGCTTCCGCTGTGTCTTTTGATTATTTCAATATTTACGTTTATCGGTTACAAAATGGGTTCGGAACCGATAAAAATCGAGTTTGAAAAAGGCATTCGTTCGCGAAACGAAAAACTGCTTGAATTTGCGGTGATTTTAATTCTCTGTTTGATCTTTGTAATTTCGCGAATGCAGTCAGATTTTCCCGAAAGAACTTTCATTCAAACGATCTCCGATCCTTTTACCGTCGTCTTTTTTATAATAATTTTAATAGGTTTGTTTTATTACACTTTTTCGCCCAAACGAAGTGTTCCGTATCAGATATTTATCCTAAAATCTGCAACAACCGTCGCCTTTGTTGTCTTTCTGCTCGGGCTGACCGTTTATTATGTCGGCAAATCACTTTTTTATGCATTGAATCTTTGATCGAATCAACAAATTCAAATACTTTCAACGATCAAGATGTGACAGTCGAAAAACTGTCACATTTTTTTATTTATTTTGAGAAATCGGCGTTAAATTGGCTTTATGAAAACTAAACCTAAAAACATCATACTGCTTATTTCCCTTTTATTTTTGACGTTTTCGGTTTCATTTGCACAAAGTTCGGAAAACGATTGGAACGCCGTCAAACTCATCCAACAGCGCACCGATCTTTTCGTCAAACCTAAGTTTGGAAAACAAGTTTTCGGCGAATTCGTTTCGGCGAACGATGAAGAAATCAAACTTCTCGTGAAAGATGCAAACATCATCATTCAAAAAAATGAGATTGAAACGATTCATTTTGCCGTTCCGAAATCGAATAAACGCGGGAAAACAATCGGTGTTCTGGTCGGCGCGTTTGCGGGTGCTGCTTTGGGCGGATTTTTAGATAGAAATGCAGATTACGAATCGGATTACAACTATTCGCGCAGCGTTTTGCTGACAGCGGCAGGCGGCGTGGGCGGTTATTTTGTCGGCAAATCTTTGTCGAAAGGCAAGAAAAAAGGCGTAATTGTTTATCGTTCTCAATAAAATCCAAATTACAATTTTCTATTCGGCGATCTCGATTAATTAAAAAGTCTTCGTAATTCTGCGAAGGCTTTTTATTATTTTTTCTTTGGCAATTTTCAAATCGAAAGTGGTAAAATAAATTTCACCTAAATGCTGAATTTTCCAGACCGAAGCGGTTTCGGCGACGGATTTTTTCTTTGTTTTTATTTTCCATTTTATTTTATTAAATGGTTTTACCAATAATTTTTCGATTTTCGGCATTTGATGGCAGACGAATTGCGTTAATGCTTTGAAAATTCAAATAACTGCGAATATTTTCACGGTTATCGACGCAATTTTTATTACAAACAAAATAGTCAGGAGAATTTCTATGGACGCAACACAGAAAACATACGATATTCCTAAGTTTAAGGAACAATACAACAATTTTATCGGCGGCGAATGGGTCGCACCGAAAGGCGGCGAATATTTCGACGTGATTTCGCCCGTTGACGGCAAAGTTTTTACGAAAGTCGCCCGTTCGACGGCTGAAGATATTGAAATAGCTTTGGACGCGGCGCACAAAGCGGCGAAGACTTGGGGCAAATCTTCCGCCACCGAACGCAGCAATATTCTTTGGAAAATCGCCGACCGCATCGAGCAGAATCTGGAAATGCTCGCCCGTGTCGAAACTTGGGATAACGGCAAACCGATCCGCGAAACGCTTGCCGCTGATTTGCCGCTTGCGATCGATCATTTCCGCTATTTCGCGGGCGTGATTCGCGCTGAAACGGGCGAAGCGACCGAACTCGACGCGAACACTTTGTCGATCAACATCAAAGAACCGCTCGGCGTTGTCGCACAGATCATCCCTTGGAATTTTCCGCTGCTGATGGCGACTTGGAAGATTGCGCCCGCGCTTGCCGCCGGCAACTGCACGATCGTAAAACCCGCCGAACAAACTCCGGCTTCGATCATGGTTTTGCTCGAACTTATCCAAGACATCGTTCCGGCTGGCGTTTTGAACGTCGTCAACGGTTTCGGCACCGAAGCGGGTAAACCGCTCGCGCAATCCGACCGCGTGGCGAAAGTTGCTTTCACGGGCGAAACGACGACGGGCAGATTGATCATGCAGTATGCTTCGCAAAACCTGATTCCCGTGACGCTCGAACTCGGCGGCAAATCGCCCAACATTTTCTTTGAAAGCGTGATGGAAGCCGACGACGAATATTTCGACAAATGTCTGGAAGGCGCGGCACTTTTCGCGCTTAACCAAGGCGAAGTCTGCACTTGCCCGTCGCGTATTCTGGTTCAGGAATCGATCGCCGACAAATTCATCGCACGCGTCATCGAACGCACGAAAGCGATCAAGATGGGACATCCGCTCGATCCCGAAACGATGATCGGCGCACAGGCGAGCCAAGATCAATACGA
>DAITPE010000219.1:0-8854 GCA_036833775.1 Pyrinomonadaceae bacterium
GGCAGGAAAACTTTTTGAGAAGATAGTTTTTAACGCAGAGACGCAAGGACGCAGAGATTTATTAAGAAGATTTTGCCTGCGAAAGAAACGAAAAGAACGAAAAAAGATTTAACCAAATTTCGTTTCTTTCGTTCTTTTCGCAGGCAATTGTTTTAGCCGATCTTTTCCAAACCGTTCATATACGGGCGCAAAACTTCGGGAATTAAAATGCTTCCGTCGGCTTGCTGGTAATTTTCCAAAACCGCGATCCACGTTCTGCCGACCGCCAAGCCCGAACCGTTGAGCGTGTGTGCAAATTCGGGTTTTGCACCGCCTGCGCGACGGAAACGCAAGTTCATTCGGCGCGCCTGAAAATCGCCGCAATTGGAACAGCTCGAAATTTCACGGTAAGTTTTCTGACTCGGCAACCAAACTTCGATGTCGTAAGTTTTGACCGCGCCGAATCCCATATCGCCCGTCGAAAGCACGATCGTGCGATACGGCAAACCTAATCTTTGCAAAATAGTTTCGGCGTTTGCCGTTAGTTTTTCGTGTTCTTCGACAGAATTTTCGGGCAGGCAAATTTTGACGAGTTCGACCTTTTCAAATTGATGCTGACGAATCAAACCGCGCGTGTCGCGCCCGTAACTTCCCGCTTCCGAACGAAAACAAGGCGTGTAAGCCGTGAAATGTTTCGGCAAATCTTTCGCGTCCAAAATTTCTTCCGCGTAATAATTCGTCACCGGAACTTCCGCCGTTGGGATCAGCGCAAAGGCTCTTTCGTCGGTCAGATGAAAAAGATCGGCTTCAAATTTCGGAAGCTGTCCCGTGCCGAAAAGCGACGTGCGATTGACCATAAACGGCGGCAAAGTTTCGGTATAGCCGTGTTCGGTCGTGTGAACGTCGAGCATAAAATTTATCAATGCGCGTTCTAATCTCGCGCCCGCGCCGTTGAGAATCGCAAAGCGCGAACCCGTGATTTTCGTGGCGCGTTCGGTGTCCAAAATGCCGAGTGTTTCGCCGAGATCGACGTGATCTTTTACTTCAAAATCGAATTCTTTCGGTTCGCCCCATTTGCGAATTTCGACGTTTGCCGTTTCGTCTGCGCCGACGGGAACATCGCTCGCGGGAATGTTCGGCAGATTTGAAAGCAGTTCGCGCATTTGAATTTCTGCGTCGTCACGCAGTTTTTCAAATTCGGATTGTTTTTCTTTCAAACCCGAAACTTCCGCTTTTTTCGCTTCGGCTTCGTCGCGTTTTCCGGCTTGCATCAGCGCGCCGATCTCTTTGCTTGATGAATTGCGAAGTTGGTTGATCTTGTCGGCTTCACCGATTACGCGGCGGCGTTCGCTGTCTAATTCAGCAAATTTATCTAAAAGTTCGGTCGAAAAATTGCGGTTGTTGAGCGCAGTTCTGACATTTTCCAAGTTTTCTCTAACGAATGTTAAATCAAGCATTTTCTTAAAATTCCTTATTAAATTCTCGTTCGATGAACGAACTATCCATTATCAACCCAAAAAAAACAACGGTCAAAGACCGCCGTAATTTATTGAAAAGTTTGTCGTTTTTCATGGACAAGGCGAACCTTGCGCATATAAACATTTGTCCCGCCATAAAAAAGCCGGGTCTGACAGAGAATTCGGAACGGGAAAATCAGTCGTTACAAGCGGTGCGATCGGACGCGAACCGAACATTCCGCGCCATTTTCCCATATTTGCATCAACTCCGAAAGCGACGTTTTTCGCCGTTTGATTTCCCGTGAAAGTGTAAA
Source organism: Pyrinomonadaceae bacterium (assembly GCA_036833775.1). Classification (GTDB taxonomy): domain Bacteria; phylum Acidobacteriota; class Blastocatellia; order Pyrinomonadales; family Pyrinomonadaceae; genus JAJQRF01. The sequence continues at coordinate 1,751 of DAITPE010000219.1, forward strand.
CCGAAAGCGCGTGAAGCCTGCGCCAAACGCCCCAATAATCGTAGCCGTTCGAGATGGAATCGGTTTGATTTCCGCCGTCGGAAACCGGCACGCTGTGTCCGGCTTCCAAGACGCATGTGGTTTTCGAAGCGCGAATCACCTGCCATTTTTTTTCGGTAATTTGCGGCAATCTGTTCCAAACATCGTTTTGCGCGATCAAGTGCTGATTTACGGCGTCGTCCCAATAAAGCTGAATGATCATCTTCGCGCTCGACGGAATCTGTTCCATATTCGTGCCCCAATTAAACCAAGGTGCCATTACGAACAAAAACAAACCGTTCGTTCCCCAACCTTGCTGTGCACCGCGCCGCGCCATTTCGGGCGTTGCGCCTGCGCCGTAAGAATGTCCGGCAAAACCGACGCGAGTCGTATCAACAATTGCCGAATTTTCCTGAACTGCCGTTAAAAATCCCGTCCAAAGCTGGTTGTATCGCGCGACGTGAGTTACCGGAATGCTCGAATTATAAGGCGAAAAAACGACGATATAACCGTTGCTCGCTAATTGACGCAGCAAACTTTCATAAAATTGATAACTGATCCCGCCGAAACCGTGACTGAAAAAAACTGCCGGAACTTTGTTCTGCGCCGAAGCATTGCTCGGAATAAAAACCGAGATCGGCGCGGGTGCATCGGGGTCGGGATTTAAAATAACTTGACGCGAAACGGCGTATGGTCCAAACGAACCGTAATCGCCCGCAAGCGGCAATGTCGTCGATTTTATACTGACGCATTGATCGGTTTGCGCGTTTGAAACTGAAAAAAATGTAAATATTAAACCGATTGAAAATAAAGCAGTAAACAAACTTCTCATACAATTTTTAGACTCGAAAGTTTGTAAAAAGTCTGAAAATTTTATTTATTTTTTAGCTTTCAGCATTTCGATCGTTTTTTCGATTCGGCGCAGGCGCGTTTCTTCCTTTTTCGCATCTTTCACGGCGTTTACATATTCCTTTTGATGCGTATAGCTCATTTTTGCAAAAGCTTCGGTCAACTCTGCATTTTTCAAAGCTGCGGCTAAATCGTCGGGAATTTCGACGACACGTTTTTCCGTGTCTTTTTCGATCGTGACGGAAATAGTTTCACCCGCTTTTACGTTTGCGGCTTCGCGGAAAACTTTCGGCACGCCGACCACATATTTTCCGTTCATTTTCACGATTGTCGAACGATGCTGTGCGCCGTTTATCGTGACTTTGACGGGAACGCGTTTTGCGCCGAATGTTTTTTCGACATCGAACGGAATCGTGATTCCCGTCGCGTCCATTCCTTCGTGTTTTTCCAGAACAACTTCAAATGTTTGTTTATCGCTCATTTTTTTCCTACAATTTTAGTCTGTTTAAGTGTTTATAATAATTCGTTTTCAGTTTTCGAGATGACAGAAAAGATTAAAATAAACGCTAAAATTTAGTTTTTCAGAAAAGCATTATGACACAAAAAATTCGCAAAGCAGTTTTTCCCGCCGCCGGTCTGGGAACGAGATTTTTACCCGCCACAAAGGCTTCGCCGAAGGAAATGCTTCCGCTTGTGGACAAACCTTTGATTCAATATTCGGTCGAAGAAGCCGTTGCTTCGGGCATCGAATCGATTTTAATTGTAACGGGACGCGAAAAATCTTCGATCGAAAATCATTTCGACATTTCTTACGAACTCGAAAGCCTTTTGCAGGAAAAAGGAAAAACCGAATTTTTCGAGCAAGTCCGCGCGATTTCCGAAATTTGCCGAATTTCCTACACGCGCCAACGTCAGGCTTTAGGCTTGGGACACGCAATTTATCAAGCGAAGGATTTTGCCGAAAACGAACCTTTTGCCGCGCTTTTAGCGGATGATGTTGTTGACGCGGAAAAACCTGCACTGAAACAAATGATCGAAGTTTTTGAAGAATATAACGCGCCTGTCATCGCCACAATGCAAGTTGCGGGCGAAGCGATTTCGCGTTTCGGCGTGATCGATGCGGAAGAAGTTGCGCCGAATGTTTTCAAGATTAAAGATATGGTCGAAAAGCCGAAATTTGAAGACGCGCCGTCAGATTTAGCAATTATCGGTCGATATATTTTTACGCCCGATATTTTCAATGCGATCGAACGCACCGAAAAAGGCGCGGGCGGCGAAATTCAAATCACGGATGCGATGCGTTTGATGTTGAAAGAAGGAAAACCATTTTATGCCGTGAAATTGGAAGGAACGCGTCACGACGCAGGCGACAAGCTCGGATTTTTAATCGCAACCGTCGAATTTGCGCTAAAACGCGACGATCTCGGCAAAGATTTTCGCGAATATTTGAAAACGCTCAATCTTAATTCAGAATCGGCAAACGGCTGATAAATTGTTGAAATCAAAATAAAAAAGGCTGAAGTTTTAATAAAACTTTCAGCCTTTTTTATTTACGAAAAAATTAATTACGTTGATTAAAATTACGATGATTCCGAAAATCCAAACAGGCGCAAAATATAAATAACCGCCAAATTGTTTGCCCGTCAGCCAGCCTTTGTTGGCGCGGTTCAAAATACGAAAAATCAAATCAATTAAAACCAATCCCGCACCAGCCGCACTCATCACGATCACGTCGGGCAAATTCAAGACGAATTTACCGACGACAACAATCAAAGCCGTCGCAACGAACATTCCGAATCCGAGCAAATTCCCTTGCAAAAACATTTCTCTCAAGCTCCTTTATAATCTAAAGAACGCCTCTAAAATCTATGTTTGCATTATATACGCAATTTTTCGGAATTATTAAAAAATATTTTTAGCGAAATATTCCCGATTGAAAGATCAAAAGCCACACGGCGATCGAAACTACAAAAAGTATTGCCAAATCGTTAAAAGTACTGCTTTCTTCCCTTTGCTTCATAAAACCTTACCTCAAAAAATCTACAATAATATTCGCAGGATTTTGACGAAAAATGTGTCATCTATCCTACAAATATTTCTCTGATGTCGTTTTTTTGGTTTGGGTTGGCAGTGCGGCAGAAAAAATATTTATTGCAAATAAATAAACTTAGCGGAAAACGCTCGTTTGAAATAATAAAAGCCACACGGCGACCAAACCGAATATCAACAAAAAAATGTCGTCGCCTCTGAATTTTGAATCTTCGTTTCTCATAAAACTTTTCTCTTTTATTAACGCGATATTTATTAAAATTTCGTATCAAAAATTTGGTATAAAACTTGTATCTACAATTAATAGATATTTAGAAAGAAGGATTTTTTTAGATTTTTTGCCGATTTTCTTGAGAAATTTTTCGCAAACTGCGATTATTTTTCGCAATCTGATAAAATAAGCAAGAGTTTATGAGCAATATTCAACCGATTTTAGATAAAGTTTTGGACGGCGGAAGATTGACCGCCGAAGATGCGACCGCGCTTTTGGAATCTTACGACATCGCGAAGATCGGCGCGGCGGCGGACGAAATCCGCCAACGCAAACATCCCGATAATGTTGTTACATACATCATCGACCGCAACATCAATTACACAAATGTCTGCAATGTCGTCTGCACTTTCTGCGCGTTTTATCGTCGTCCGGGAAAACCCGAAACTTACGTTCATTCGTTTGAAGAAATCTGTAAACGAATCGACGAAACGATCGCTTTGGGCGGCACGGGCGTTTTGATGCAGGGCGGACTTCATCCCGATTTCAATATCGAATGGTATGAAGATTTGCTTTCGCGTCTGCACGCGATCTATCCGACGTTTCAGCTTCATTGTTTTTCGCCGCCGGAAATTCATAATATTTCACTCATTTCAAAACTCGATTACGAAACGATCATGCGCCGCTTGAAAGATGCGGGTTTGAACTCGATGCCGGGCGGCGGCGGCGAGATTTTGGATGATGAGGTTCGCAAGCGCGTTTCGACGAAATGTTCGACCGCCGAATGGCTCGACGTGATGCGTGCCGCGCACAAAGTCGGCTTGAAAACGACGGCGACGATGATGTTCGGCATCGGCGACAACATTTCGCACCGCGTCAAACATCTTCAACGCGTCCGCGATGTACAGGATGAAACGGGCGGATTTACGGCTTTTATCCCTTGGACTTTTCAGCGTGAAAATACGGCTTTAGGCAGAAGAATCACGGAAGAACCGACGGGCATCGATTATCTAAAAATGCTCGCCGTTTCGCGTCTTTTCTTCGATAACATTCCGCATATTCAGGCTTCGTGGCTGACGCAAGGTTTGCGTCTCGGACAAACTGCGCTTCGTTTCGGTGCCGACGATATGGGTTCGATAATGATCGAAGAAAACGTCGTTTCCGCCGCTGGCGCACATAATGAAGCGAACGAAAAAGAGCTTCGTTACCAAATCTCCGAAGCCGGTTTTATCCCGCAGCAGCGCGATATTTTGTATAAATACATCAACCGCGACGAGATTGAAAAACTCGACGAACGCCAATCGATGCCGCTCAAACAACTGAGCGTTGCCTTTGCCGATTAGTTCGTTTTTAATCGATATACGAAAGCGCGAATCGTGTTTCACCCGTTGAAAACGATTCGCGCTTTTTCTGTTTTTATCGAACAACTTCGTAAAATTCTCTGCCCGCTCAAAGCTACGGCAAAATATCGGTGCAAATTTCTAAAATCTTTGCTAAAAATTATTCATTTCCCGCTGATTTACCCGTTTCAAGCAGATAAATTTCAGCTTCACATCGCAAAATCTTTCATCCATCAACCAAAAATTACGCGGCAGGCGTCCGTTTTTGTGCGGCAGGTCTTTGTTTTTATGTGACAGGTGATGATTCTTAAACGGTAGGTGTTTATTTTTATGCAACAGGTAATGATTTTTAAATGGCAGGTGTTTATTCTTAAATGATAGGTGATAATTTTTAAACGGCAGGTGTCTATTCTTAAACTATATGTGTTTATTCCTAAACTATTTGTGTGTATTTCTAAACTATTTGTGTCGGATTTTAATTAAAAAGTCGGATTTTCTCGGTAAATGCAGAAATGTTCCTCGAACGCTTTGCACCAAAACTGCTTAAAAAAGACATTTTGCACTCAATTAATGAATTGCGGTTACTCGAATGTGTTCAGAGTTCAAGATTTATCTTGAATTTACGCTGTGATCTTCAAACTAAAGTTTGAACTCTAAACATTTTGCACTCAAACTGCTTAATCTTTGAGGTTTTTGGTGCAAAGCCTTCCTCGAATAAGCACATTATTTTGACATAAATAATTTCGATTTGCCGACATTTTCCGCCAAACCGCGAACCGAAATTTTTCAATTTGAGTTTGATTCGTGCTATTTTGTTCAATGATTGGAGAATTTTTATGTCAACAACTGCCGAAGAAACCGAAAAAACAACCAAAACCGAACTGCTCTTAGACTCGCTCGAAATCAAAGGCTACCGCTGTTTTGAACATCTCACCATCGAAAAACTCGGTCGCGTAAATCTGATCGTCGGAAAAAATAACGTCGGCAAAACTGCTCTGCTTGAGGCTTTGTGGCTTTACGCAAATGGCGGATATGAACATTTGATGTTTGAAATTTTGAGAGAAAGAAATGAAATCCCGCCTTTTCAAAACGGAAATATGTTGGTTCAACCTGAAAGTAGCAATGGATTAAGAAATCTTTTTTATGCTCGACCTCCACTTAATTATGATTCAAGTTTTATGGATTCTCCTGAGTTTATAATAGCTGATGGAAATATAAATAAACTCGCTAAAGAATCAGACATACTTCATCCTTTTATTAATTATATTAGAATTACAATCGTCGCTCCTGAAAATCCCTCTGCTGGGAGAATTCCTCAAACTAAAAGAGAAAGCAGTTTTTTACATAATAGAAGAAACTATTTCATAAAGTCTTATGGACTAAACCATAAACAACTTACTGAATTTTGGGACAACATTGAGCGATGGGTTTTGGAAGACTCTGTAATTGAAGCATTAAAAATTATTACACCAGAACTGAAAGATATTCGCTTTAGTGGTTATCCAAATGGTTCTTTTGATCGTGTGCCAGTAGTGAGATTAGAAAACGCAGTAGAAAGAGTTCCTCTTAAAAGTTTAGGAGAGGGAATGAATAAACTTCTTGGAATTGCCGCAGCTTTAGTAAACTGTGAATATGGAATTCTGTTGATTGACGAAATAGAAATAGGTTTACATTATTCGGTTTTGCCTGATGTTTGGAAATTGATTTTCAAGACGGCGAAGGATTTGAATGTGCAGGTTTTTGCGACGACGCATAGTAAAGATTGTATCGAAGCGTTTACGCAAGCGGCAATCGATGATGAAGAATCGGACGGGATGTTGATTCGGCTTGAAAATAAAGACGGTAAAATTAGGGCGGTCAATTTTAACGAAGATGAACTCGAAACGGTTGAGCGAAGAAATATCGAGGTGCGTTAATAATGGCTGAAAATCGCGTTTTATTGGTCGAAGGAACTGATGATCTGCACGTTTTGGCGCATATCTTCAAGGCTCACGGACACGAAGGCAAAATCACAATTCGGGAACAGGAAGGCGTAGATAAGGTTAAAAAAAGATTAAGTGAAAATATTTTCGAGAATCTTTTGGAAGATTTGCCCGTCGAACTCAAAGGCAGTGAAGTTGCCGCAATCGGGATTATTGTCGATGCAGACCTTGACGTAACAGCGCGTTGGAAAAGTTTGGCAAACAGGCTGAAAGAATTGAAATACGAAGATGTTCCCGATCTGCCGAAAGCCGGCGGAACGATTTGCAGCGGAAAAGATTTACCGAAGCTCGGAGTTTGGCTGATGCCTGACAATACTTTGCCGGGAATGCTCGAAGATTTCGTTAAACTGCTTGTGCCTGATGAACAGAAAAATCTTCTCGAAAAAGCTGTCGAAGCTGTCAAATCAATCCCAGAAGATGAAAGATTATTCATTAGCGAAAACTCCGACAAAACATCCAAAGCGCAAATTCATACCTATTTGGCTTGGCAATCGCGCCCCGGCGTTCCATATGGAATTGCGATTCGGGAAAAATTTCTAAAAGCCGATTCACCTCAGACGGAAAGTTTAATGAATTGGATAAAAGAATTGTTTAATTTATAGTTTCTTTTGTGATTCTTACATAATTATTACGAATTTTCTGCTTCAAATCTGTT
>DAITPE010000220.1:0-8843 GCA_036833775.1 Pyrinomonadaceae bacterium
GCAGAATTGAAATCATAATTGATTCCGTAACCTGAAACCTTCAAATTCGGCAAAAGTCGTCGGTAATCAAAACCGAATTTTAATTGATGATTCGAGATCGAATAAGACAAATTATCGGCAATATTCAACTGCCGCATTTCGTTTTCGGCAAAATTTCCGTAGAAAAAATTAAGCGAATCGGCGTAACCGTTCAGCGTAAAACGAAAATGCGTTTTGTTTTCTTCAAAAGATTTCGGAATAAAAATGGATTTATCAGGAAGAATTCCGCCGAATTTTCCGTCGAAATCGTGATTCGTCGAAGCCGTTTGATTGCTTAAATTAAAGCGAAATTCATTGATTAGATTACTCGAAAAAGTTTGCGTCGAACCGAAAGTTAAAGTGCGCGTGATCTGTTTTCCTTTAACGAAAGAGGAAAGATTTGCCGGATTTCGGTTTTCGGAAAACGACGGCGAATAATTGAATCTGCCGAAAAGCGAAAATTTTGAATTAATTATGTGATCGAGCCGCAAGCTGTAATTTTCCGAACTGTTCGGATCGGAATATGTTGCGCGAAAATATTCGGTTTTCGGGAAATAAGTATTTAAAGTGCTTTCTGAAATTGTCGCCGTTTGCGGAATCAAACTCGGCGGTTTTTCATCTTTTTCGGTAGGCAGTGGAAACGAATTGTAAATCGCTTCGGCAACGCGGTTTTCGGGATTTTTTCTGACATCGAGCGACGGAACTTCGGTAAAAATCGTCGGTTGCGGCAACGTGAAACTTTTTCCTTCAAACGTCAGGAAAAAATACGTTTGATTTTTCGCGTTTCGATCGTCTTTCGTAAAAAACAAAGGTCCGCCGAATGAACCGCCGAAATTATTGAAAACGTGCGGCGGTTTTTCGAGATCGAAATAATCTTTGGCGTTGAAACGGTCGCTGCGGAAATTTTCAAAAGCCGAAAACGAAAATTTGTCGTTGCCCGATCTCGTTATAAATGAAATATTTGCGCCGGGCATTCTGCCGCTCGAAGGCGAAAAATCGAGCGTTTCGATCTTAACTTCCTGCAAATCTTCGGTCGAAACGAGATTGTCCAACCCGCCTTGAATATTGCGCGACGGAATCGAACCGCTGCCGGTTTGTCCGAGAAAGTCGTAATTCGTCGTGCCGAAATTTGCCGAAATGCCGTCAACCGTAAAATAATTTGCGTTCGTGCGCTGTCCGTTAACCGAAAATTGTCCGAGATTTTTGTTGTCAACCGGCGTAAAAACAACGCCCGGAACGAGATTTATCATCGATTGATGATTGCGCCCGTTGAATGGAAATCTTTCGATCGCGGTTTGATCGAAAACGGTCGAATTTGCAACTTTTTCGTTTGTTTCAACGGGCTCGCTTTCGACTTTGATCGTTTCGGAAAGCGAATTTATTTTCAATTCGATCTTGAATTGTCTGGAATTTCCTTCCGCAATTGTCAGATTTGCAACTTCCGCCGGATCGAACCCGTCTTTCAAAATTTTCAGCGAATATTCGTCGGCAGGCAGAAATGGAAACGAGAAAAATCCTTCCGTGTCGCTGACGACGGTTCTTTCCAAAGTTCCGCCGTTGCTCAAGATCGTAATTTGAACTGAAGGAATGACATCGCCGTTTTGATCGACGACGATTCCGCTGATTTGTGTCGAATTTTGGGCAAAAATAAATTGAGTTCCCGCAAAGATTAAAATTGCGGAAAAGATGATAGTTTTGATGATAGATTTGACCGACAACATTAAATAAAAGTGAATTTATTATTGAAGTATTATCGGATTTTAAATTTTATTAGCAAATTGAGCAACAAAAAATTGCAATTTGCCGATAAAAATCTTGAAAAAAGGGTAAAGATTTGTAATTTCACCTAATTTCAGCACAATTTTTCATTACAAAATTCTATTTGATTTGCCGCGCCAAACCGATTATTTCTCCCAAATTAGTTGAGAATTTAGACGATTTGACCGAAACATTTTTGCTTCCGCCCGAATTGCTGAACGAAGCGCGAACGTCGCCGTCGATCGCCAACGAAAGTTCAAAAAGACGTTTTGCGGCGCGAATCAGATCGGCATCGTTTGCCGAATTTACATTTCCGCCGCCGTTTCCTGCTTCGATATTCAAAACGCGCAATTCGCCGCGCAGATTTTCCGCGCTTTGGGCAACATTTGCGGCATTTTGTTTGATAAGTTTACGCCAATTATTTTTTGTGGCTTCGTCCATTTTTTCGATGTCGGAAGGCGAAAATCTTTCCGCAATTTGTTTCAACTGAACTGCCGAACGGCGAATTTGCGAAGATTTTGCCAGCGCATTCGATGAAAAACGGCGGATTTCTGATTCGATTCTTTCTTCCGACATTCCTTGCGAAGCAAATTGATTTCGGAGAATTTCGCCCGCCGGAATCGAATTTTTCGATTCGACTGAGATGCTTTCGAGCGTTCCGTTCGGAGTTTTTGAAGCGTTGTTTTTCGTCGCTTCTTCGGCGGTTTGAATATTGATGGAAACCGAAGAATTTCCGCGAACTTCCGCTAAAGCGTTGATAATTTCATCTTTACGGCTTTTCGCGTCAACGATTCCTTTAATCTGAATTTTTCCGTTCGGCGATTTCGTAATATTGATTTGATCGCCCGAAAGCGCGTTGACATTATTCAAAAGCTGTAAAACTTTGACTTCCAATTCTGAAGTCGCAGTTGTTGCCGTCGGTGCATTTTCGGTCGGCAAAGTTTCTTTTCCGGCGATTTCTTCGAGAGGTTTTTCGCCCGTTTCGGTTTGCTGAACAGTTTTCCCGGCAACTTTAATATTTTTCACAAATTCGGGATTCGGTTCAAAAACTGAATTTTCAACTGAAGCGCGCGGTTTTTGTTCGAATACGGTTTCGGTAAATGAAAATTCGCGTGTCGCGTTGTTTTGATTCACGATGAGAATCAATTTATCCGTCCGCAGATCACGGTTTACGTGCAGAATTGCTTTGCTGAGAACATTTGCAGAAGTCGGGACGAAATTTATTTGATACTCTTTATTAGATTCTTCGACCGTGACGTTTTCGGGCGAACCGATCAATGTTTCAAAGCCTTTCGCGGAAACCGAAAGCTGCCAGATGTTTTCAAGATTTCCGTTCAAAAATTCGTTTTCGGTTTTGTAAAGCCGCAACTCGGAAAGTCTTCCGTTTCCGTAAGTCGTGCTCACGCCGTCTTTGCGCCGCCATTCGCCCGCGATGAGTTTGCCGTTTTCGTCAAAAAGACGACGAACAGAAATTTTCCGCACAGCATCGCTGAAAAAATCTATTCTGCGTTTTTTGACGATCTCACCGTTCGCGTTTTTTTCTTCGAAATTGAATGTGCGATGAATGATTCTTTCGGTGTCGTCTTCGTTAATTTGTTCAGCCGCAACGGTTTTTTGAATTATTTCGGTCGCGGAAATATTCGGAACCAAAACGAACATCCGCGTAAAAAAGATCGCCGCGATCAGCAAAATTGCGAGCGAACCGCCTGCGAATGCTGTTTTGAAACCGATAAAAGAGGGAATCAGAGCATTTTTCAGTTTTTCGAGAATCGAATCGCTTTGTTTGTTTTTGCTGTCGAGAAGTGTTCCGAAAATTTCGTTTTCTTGCAGTTTGGGTTTGAGTTCATTTAAAAATTCGTCGAAGGTTTTGTCTTCCGTGATTAATTCGTTTTGCACCGAAAAATGCGGGTCTTCATAAATTGTTTCGATCAACAGATCGTCGGTTTCTCTGATTAAATTGAGCATGATTTTTCGGTCGTCGCTGAAATCGCACGAGAATTTTTGCGTTTCGATATTTTCGAGATCGGTCAGATAAAACGAAGCGAAACGCAGCATTTGTTCGCTGTAAATTTCGACGAATTGCGGTTCGTTAGTGAATTTGAGTTTGATTTTGATCGAAGTCGATTCATTTTCGATGCGCTTCGATTCTTCAAAATCGCCGTTTACCGAAACGATCAATTGGCGCGGCTGGTGTTCAAAAATCTCCCTCGAACTGCAACGCCAAATCGGTAAAACTTTTTCGTCAAAATTTTCTTTCATACTGCTTCCATTGCCGGGATTGTTTCCCGTTCCGCCATCGTCTTTGCCGATAAAATCGACCGAATATCTTTTGGAAATCGGCAAAAGCCCTAATAAATCATTGACCTTATCGAGACATTTTCGGCAGCTCACGATATGCGCCAGCATTTTTGTCTCGATCGCTTCTTTTTTGTCTGATAAATAAAGAATCTTCAATTCGTCGTCGGTCAAGCATTTTCCAAAAGTCGAACTGAAAATCATTTCACCAATCGCAATATGTAAGTCAACATTGCTTCGGAAAACGTCTTTAACAACAATTTCGGGGGGCAGTTTTTTTTCGATCGCGGCGATGATTTCATTGTTTTCCAACGCCGTTTTCGTTTCGTTTCGCGCCGTGTTAAGCCGAACTTTCACGACTTGCGGCGTTGCCTGCATCACTTCGGCAATCTCGCTCGGAAAATATCCGTGAAAAAATCGAAGAATCATTACGCTCGCCGATTTCGACGTTTCTTTCCGCAGACAAAGGAAATAACAAATTCTTTTGAGTTCTTCCTGCGTTTGATAATTGTCGAGCAGCTTGGCGTTTCGCAGACCGAGCCGCAACGTTTCAAAATCAATGATCGTCGGCGCATATTTTTCGCGGCGAAACTTTTTCCGTAGATGCGAAAGATGCAGATTTTTTATCACGCCGTATAAATATGCGTCGGTATTATTGATCTTTTCGAGGTCGGGCTGTGACCGCGTAAATTGGATAAAAGCGTCGTGAAGCAAATCTTCCGCCAATTCCTGATCTTTTTGTACGATCTGCGCCGCCCAACCGCGCAGACGTGCGTAAGAATTGATAAAAATCTCTTCGTGAATATTCAAACCCATTAATTTACTTTAGCAAAAAGATTAACAATAATTTCTTCAAATACTGAAAACGGCAACAAAAGATCATCAGAAAAGCGTTGCCCTTTTCTTTGATCTTTTGCCGTTGTTTCAGAGTCGAGGAGGACTCATTTTTTGATTACCGGAAACCGTAAATCCAAGAACGGTTTCTATTTATAAGTCGTCATCAAAGAATCGAAGGTAACGAAAAAAAATCAAAAAACGAAAAATTTTTTATAAAAAAAGCGGAAGTTCTTGTCTAAAGAACTTCCGCTGAAAATTCAAACATCAAAAATGTATTTGATAATTGAAATTATTGGAGGTAAGCAGAAGGAACTGCCGTATCTGAGCCGAGTCCAAAAACTGCTGAACCAAAGCCCGAAGTCGAGTTGTTCATATACCAGTTTCCGTTGCGGTAAACAGCTTGGTCATATTTGCCGTCGCCGTCGTAATCGCCCGGTACAGGAACATCGCCGTTTTGTCCGAACGAAACGAAATCGATCGCGCCGTTTGAACTGCGGAGAATATACCAAACGCCGTTTGACGGACGGAAAACTGCAACGTCTTCTTTACCGTCGCCCTCGTAATCGGCAGGAACGAGTTTATCTGTCGCCAAGCCGAACGAAGTGAACGTGACGCTCGAATCCGAAGATTTTCTGGTGATCCATTGTCCGTTGCGGAAAACGGTGATGTCTGCTTTTCCGTCGCCGTCGAAGTCGCCTGTGACGGGAACATCGCCGCTTTGTCCGAAAGTAACGCTGACAAATCCGTTGTCGCTCGAACGCTGGACATACCAAGAATTAGTTGATGAACGATAAACAGCCGCATCGGTTTTATTGTCGCCGTCGTAATCGCCTGCAACAACCGTATCGGTCGCCAAACCGAATGACATTGACTGCAAACTGTTCGTCAAAGATTTTAAGACATACCAGTTTCCGTTGCGGAAAACAGCCGTGTCGGTTTTACCGTCGCCGTCATAATCGCCCGGAACGAGCTTGTCGGTCGAGGTTCCCCAATTGGTCGAACCGAAACCGGCTGTCGAACGAAGCATATACCAATTTCCTTCGGATGCGCGGAAAACCGAAACATCAGTTTTACCGTCGCCGTCGAAATCGGCTCTAACTTTGCGCGGAGTTTGCGGTGCAGACGAGCAGTTGTAGCCCGAAAGCAAAGTTCCGCCCGTGATCGTGAAATCGTCAATGCGATGTCCGGGCGTTCCGGTTGCCGTCGTGTTCGTATCCGAAGCTTCACGGAAACGAATATTTATAACTTGTCCGTTTGCCGAGGCAGGAAGATTGACGACCGTATCGACAAAGTTCGTCGAACTGCCCGTCCAAGCCTGACGACCTGAAATTGCCGTTCCGGCTTGTGCGTCGATCGCCGAATTGTAACCGCCGCTGACAAAGCTTCCGCCTGCCGCGAGAATATCTTGATACGCGCCGTTTCCGATCTGAATTTCGAGAACCATTCCGTCCCAAGTGCTTTCGGAATTGTAGAAATTCTTGAACGACAATTGCGCCGCAGCCGACGTGATGCTTGCCGAAGTATTCAAATCAGCTTGTCCCGGCAATGCAGGCGAAGGCGAAAATGCCGCATTCGGTGCGCTGCTGGTCAAAACCGTGCTGGTTACCCAACCCGTGTTCGAACCGCTGTTTTCCTGCGACCATCCGGTCGGAAGTGCTGGCGCGGTCACGCCGTCAAAGTTTTGCGTCGTTCCGCTGAACGCAGGTGCGCCGATGCGGAATGAACGTGTTTGTGCGGCAGACGAACCGACATTACTCGTAATCGAAATGCTGACCGTGTGAATCGAACCGCAAACGGCGTCGCTCGGAATCGTGTATGAAATTTGTTGCGAAGCCGTGTCGCCGTTTGCAATCGTTCCGTAGTTTGCCGAACCGCCGTTGGTGACGGTCACGACCACATTTGAAACTGCCGCGCCCGTGTTGTTTACAACCGGAATGTTCAATTTAACGGTTTCACCCGGTTCGGGATAACCGTCGCCGTCGCCGCCCGGAGCCGCGTCGGAAACTGAAAATCCGTTTGCAGCAAGAACTGCGTTCGGCAGATCGTTGCCTTCCGTGACGGTGTTTCCGGTCGGATTCGTTGCGCTGAAGCCCATTCCGCGAACTGCGAAACCAGCCCACAGATCGGCAACGTCAGCACCGTTTCCGTTGGCAATTGCCGCCGAAAGAATCGCATTTCTTTCTTGGATCATCGTCGGGTTTGAAGGCGAAACCTTCATTCCGTCCATCACGAGCTGGAGAACTTTTTTGTTTCCTGCTTGTGCGCCTAATCTTTGCACCAATTTTGCGCGAACTTCCCACAAAACACTGCTCCAGATTTCGCCGCCGTCGTGAACTGCGGTTGCCGAGCCCGTAAATGCAGGCGAAAACGCACCGTCCGTCAAACTCATTTGTGCCGGATCGATGTCTTTGAAAGTCAAAGGATTGTGCGGACGATTATTCGGACCGCCCGTGAAAGCGAGAACCGCTTTCGGGAAACGGCGGATTCCGTAATAGTAGTTTGACGTAAATGTTCCGCCGCGAAGCAAAAGCGTCGCATACGAACCTGTCGTCGAAACGATATTGATCGGATCGTCGTTCATTGCGAGCAAAACGTGCGCGAAGAAATCCGAGTTTCCTTCGTTCATTTGTCCGGCTTGCGTTCCGCCTGTACCGTTGTGCAGACGACCGAAAAGTCCGTGTGTTAATTCGTGGACGATGATTTCTGCGTCCAAATCACCGTCGCGGTCAGGTGTCGGTTGATTCCACAGATACATTTGCATACGTCCGCGACCGCCGTCAGCCGGGGTCGAGAAGTTTGCATTGTTGTAGCAAGGAGCGGTCGGACACGAAGTCGTTCCCGACGTGTTGTCTTGCGCTTCCGCCGAAACGCGGTCAGCCGCCGCACCGCCGCGACCGAAGTTGTCGTTTTGGAAGTTGCGGGCTTGTTCGGTAAATCCGAGCAAGTATGTTTCGTCGTGATAGCGGTTTGTAACGAAGAAAAGATTCGTCGAAACGCCGTTTTGATAAGCTGCGCCTAACGGATCGTCGCCGCCCGTGTTATTCGGACCTGCGCCGGGCGTGTAGTCGAAATTGAAAACACGGTTCGTTCCCTGAACAGGCGCATCGACACCGTTCGGCGAATTTCTGTCAACGCCGGCTTCGGTGTTGTTTCCGTCCGTGTGACCGTTCGCGCCGTTCGTGCCGTCGGTGATCCAGCCGAGATTGTTGAATGTATAAGGAGCTTCGTTTCCGATAAATGTTACGCTTGTGCGCGGAACGAGCGTTCCTTGCGTTCCGAGCGTCGGATTAAGAAGTCCGGGTGCTGCCAAAGGCGCAGGATTCGGCAATACTTTCAAAAGATTATTCGTTGACGAATAAACGTTGTAAGTAGCCGATTGCGTTTGGCTGTGCGTGATGTTTTCACGATAGAGCATTGCGCCCGTTTCGGCATCGACGATGACGTAATAAGCATCGCCTTTCTGCCAATTCAGCACGCGCCACGAAGGACGCAGAACGCCGCCTTCGATCGGGAAATACATTTTTTCGGCGGTTGTCGCCCAATCGCCTTGACCGAAAACGACTTTCAAAGCGGTCGATTTTGCCGAATCCATTTGCGTATCGGTTTCTTTCAACTGATATTCAATGTATCCCGCAGCTTTTTCGACTGCCGCGAGCGGATTGCCGAAGTTTTCCGAAACCGAATTGTAATCTGCATTCGAAGCAAGATTATTGATCACGCGGAACATCGCGTTTTGTTTGTTGAAACCTGCACGAATTTCGGCGCGGAAAACCGGAATGTCGCCGACGAACTGTTCGAGCCGTGCAAACGAAAGCTCGCCGTTCGGATTCGTGTAATCAGCCGTAACTTTCAAATTATCGATCTGTTCGACCGAAAGTCCGACCAAATTATTGTTTTCTTTGATGAAATTTCTCAAAATAATCCTAGTTTTAGCG
>DAITPE010000221.1:0-8827 GCA_036833775.1 Pyrinomonadaceae bacterium
GAAGGCGGAAACTGCGACGGCGTTCAACAAATGGAAAGAATAGATGATTTCATCGGCGAAGAATTTGATTCAGGACAAGCACCATGCAAAAGAGCCGAGTGGTTTGCCTGTGCGAATTTGCGAAAAGCGAGAAGACAAACCGACCGTGAAAGATAACATTTCGATAAAGGCGCGAAAACGCGAACTTTTCTAAAACAATCAATCTAAAATTCGTTACCGAACGTGTTCCGACGCGCAGAAAGTTTGTTCTGCCGAGTCAAGGACGTGTTCCGATCAATCGAGGATGTGTTTTACTTAGCTGAGGACGTGTACCAAACAGTCAAGGACGTGTGCAGAACAGTCAAGGATGCGTTCTGCACAGTCGAGGACGTGTGCAGAAGAGTTGAGGACGTGTACCGGACAGTCGAGGATGTGTTCTAACAAGTCGAGGATGTGTTTTATGCATTCAATGACGTGTTTTGCGCGGTCGAGGACGTGTGCTGCACGTTCGAGGATGAAATTTTACGAAAAAATCTTGCTGTTTTCGGTTGAATGGGAGTAATATGTTTTACGCTTTTCAAGCGAAATGCTTATAAATATATAAATTTAAATTATCTGGGAGGTTTTCAAGGAATGAGTGACAGAGCAAGAAATATCTTTAATATGTTTGTCGGCACGATCGAATTCGACCGCGTAAATTCGGACGATTACAAGCATTTACCGGATGCGGAATTGAAATTTGCGATTGTGCGGGATGTGGTCGCTAATTTGGAAGAACATTTTTCCGATCAGCTTTCGGGCGCGGTCGGGAAAGCCGTCGATCAAAAAAACGTGTTGGTCGCGGCGGCTAAACGCAGGATGAAGGAATATTCGGGCGCGGCGCGGGCTTTGAACATCGACGATCCCGGATTTCGCCGTCTTTTCAGTATCCCGAACAGCAACAGCCCGTTGATCGTAACCGCCGCCGGACGCGAATTTATCGAGGAGATCACGAAACACGCGGCAGAATTCGAGCGTTTTGGTTTGCTTGCCGCCGATCTTGCCGTTTTGACGGCGGACATTAACGCGATCGAAGCCGCTGTCAGTGCAAAGGCGGGCGCGAATATGAAAGCAACGGGCGCGACTGCCGGAATCGACGACGAGATCGGGCGCGGAATGGACGCGGAAATCTTTCTCGATGCAATGATGCGCGTCATTTACCGCACCGATCCCGTTAAACTCCAGCAATGGAAACCCGCCCGCCACGTCCGCCGCGCAAACGTGCCGACTCCGCCGAAACCGGACGAACCGCCGAGTGAATAAAAGAAAACATTTCGTAATTCGGCATTCGTAATTAACTTGCAAAAAAACTAAACGCTGTTTTCATCCGAGATAATTACGAATTACGAATTATGAATTATGAATTTGTTTTCTTCATTCGATCTTGCAAAAAGATTAAGGCAGTAATTCTAAATTCTAAATTCTGCATTCTAAATTATCTTCCGAATAAATAATCGCCGTTTAATTTGAGATTAATTTAGAATTTATAATGCAGAATTTAGAATTGTTTCTTTTGAACTTAAAAAATGTTTGGTAATTTCGTTTGAAGTGTTTTATAATCCGCTTTCCGTTTATGCGGAAAAACTAAAATTTTCAGGAGGACAAAACAATGTCAAAGCATAAAAACAAGCAAAATAATTTCGAGGAGCAATCTTCCTTTTGAGGTTTCGAGCAAACGGCGCAAAGGTTTCCCGTCGGAAACGAGCGTTAAGAAAGGTGTTCGGATCGTGCATAACGATAAAGAGTTGACGGAAAAACTCGGCAGAAACGACCTTTGCCCGTGCGGTTCGAGCCGCAGATTTCAAAAACTGTTGTCTGCGCAAAGGTAAATACGACGGCGCATTGCGCGACCACTATTTTTAGGGAATGAATAAATAAAACGCGCTCAAAACTTGAACGCGTTTTTTGTTGATTGAAGTTGTAAATTTACAGGGATGGCAGGATAAATGAGATAAAAACAAAAAATCTTATCCCTGTCTATCCTGTTATCCCTGTAGTTTTTTCTCTGGATATAAGCGTTCAATCAGAAGCAGGTTTCAGCGATCGTGATGCGGTTTTTGCTCAGTTTTGCGCCGTAATCTTCGCCGTTCCATAAATTCAATGCGTCGGTTTCGGCTTTGAGATCGGTGGCAGTTAAATTCGGGAAATTAGTTTTCCATTGCGGGCAAGCCTGTCGGCGGACGTTGCGGCGGATGATGTTGCGAAAGCTGAAAACGTTGAAATAAACGGACGGATTGTAGGCTTCGTTGAGGTGTTTGGTGATGAATGGTTTGAGAACCGCGTCGCGCACGACGATGTTTTCGTTAAATGCCCAGAAGCCGTTTTTTAAGACTAAAATCGCTGGTTTCGTTTCATTGCCGAGTTTTATTTCGTGCGTCAGGTTTTCGTAAAACTTCATTCCGGCAAAGTTTGCGGCGAGATCGGCGTTTGAATAAACTCCGCCGACGAGCGTGCCGTAATATGTGTTTTCGGTAAATTTTCCCCAAGCGACGACCTTTTTGAGCGCGTCTTTTTCCGACAGATTTTTCGCACGGTTTTTTTGAAAAGATTTGTAATAAGTAAAGCCTTGCTGAAAGAAATGCGCGATCTTGTCCGTGCCGAATTCGACGCCGTAAAGCCTGACGGTGTCGCTGATCGTCAGATAATTTACGGGCGCGGTGTAATAAATTGATTTTTTATAGGAAGTCTTGAAACGCGCGGGTTCATTGCGGAATTTGTGTTTTTCCATCCACGTTCCCGAATTGGTAAACGGCGGAACGCCGCCGCCGAGCGGTTTGAAAACTTCTTTGATGATCGTGTTTTCAGAACGAAGTTCGTTTAATTTTGCGCGTTCTTCCGCGTCCGAATCACAGTTTTTTCTGCCTGTTTGTTTTTCAAGACACGCCTGACTTTTGGCAATTTTCGCGTTTACTTTTTCAAAAGCTTCACGGATATTTTGCTCTGTGTATTCGGAAACTTCGTCGCCGATGTCGGCAAGCGGAACGGGCGAAAGATTGTATTGATCGGTTTCAAACGCCGCCGCAGATTGCACCAATATCGCAAAACAAATTAAAAAAGAAAAGAATTTCCGCGAGATCATAGCAACGAATTATAACTTAAATCTTCGTGAAATTGGCAAGAATTCAGAAAGATTGCCCGCGAAAAGACGCGAAAGAGCGCGAAATAAAAACAAAAAAGTAAGAAGCAATTTAAATATTCTTTTCTTCTTTCTTTTTTTCGCGCTTTTTCGCGCTCTTTCGCGGGCAAATTTTCTTAAAAACTAATCCATTCGGTCGGCTCTTTGTGATGCGAGATGGTGATTTTCGTTTCGGCTTTGAAAAGATTCGGACGCATTTGGAGCGCAGTTTCCGCCATCAGACGCGCAAGATGCGGTTCGTTAGCGCGTTGGGAAAGGTGCGCTAAGACGATGTGCCGCGCCGCGCCGTCAAATTCGTGTGTCAGCCATTCTGCCAAGTCTTCGTTTGAAAGATGACCGTTGCGCGACAAAATTCTCTGTTTCAAATCCCAACTGTAAATCGGGCAGGCGCGGAGCATATCGCGCGAATGATTGGATTCGACGACGATCGCGTCGCAGCTTCGCAGTTTGTCTTTGATGAGCGTCGTCATACAGCCGAAATCCATCAAAGTTGCGATGCGAACGCCTTGAAAACGTGCGACGAAACCGAAATTGTCGGCGGCATCGTGCGGAACCGAAAAAGGCTCGAAATCGATGTCGCCGATGCGGAAATCTTGGCTCGATTCGATCTTTTCGGCGCGGTTTTTCATCGCGTCGCGGCGTTTGACGGCTTCGCTTTCGACATTTCCCGCCGCTTTTCTCGTTGAATAATAAGAATCTTCGGTCGCTTCGGAAATGAAAACGGGACACGCAACGGATTTGAGCAAAACGCGCAAACCGCCCGCGTGATCGGAATGTTCGTGCGTGATGAGAATCGCGTCGAGATCGTGCGGTTCGACGCCCATCACGGACAGACGGCGCAGAGTTTCCTTTGCGCTCAAGCCGACATCGACCAGAACTTTTGTTTTTTCGGTCGCGATCAAAACGGCGTTACCCGTCGAACCGCTGCCGAGAACCGAGATTTTCATTTAATTTACGAATGCGCGAATCTATAATTAATTTTCACAAATTATGATATCAAAATTCAAATCCTAACAGCCGAGTAGAATGAATTTTATATATTAACCACAGATAGACACAGATAAACTCAGATTAAGAGAAAACAGATAGAAACGCGATCAAGATATTAAAAATCTCGTGTTTATCCGTGTCTATCTGTGGTTAATATTTCTTTTTCCCGCAAGTTCAACGAACACCGAGCGAGTAACAACGAAAAATTAACTATTTCTTCATTTTCGGGCGCAGATATGTTCCGATGGCGCGGGCGACGAGCGAATCGGGAACGAGCGTTCCGAAGACCGAGCCGATGTAGTTTGTCCAGCCTGAAACTGCGGTCGTTTTTCCTTTTTCGATTCCTTTTAAGCCTACTTCGACGACATCTTCCGCCGTCTGCATTCCTTTGGCGGAAAACGGAATGGCGTTGGCGGCGGCGAAAAAGTTCGTGTCGGTCGGTCCCGGGCAGAGCGCGGAAACTTTGATGCCGTAAGGTCGATTTTCTTCGGCGATTGCTTCCGAAAAAGATGTGACAAACGCTTTCGTTGCCGAATAAGCCGCCATAAACGGGACGGGCTGAAAGCTCGCCGTCGAAGAAACGTTGATGATCACGCCGCTTTTTCGTTCGCGCATTTTTTGAATATAACGATGCGTTAAGGCGACGAGAACCGAAATGTTCAGGTTCACCATTTCGAGTTCTTTTTCGAGATCGAGCGTTGCAAAATCGCCCATCGAACCGAATCCGGCGTTATTTATCAGCCAATCGACTTCCATTCCGTGGCGTTCGGTTTCGTCGAAAAGGCGTTTGTCCGCTTCAAAATCGTTTAAATCCATCGCGACGTAGTGCGCCGTGATTTGATGTTTGAGCATCAATTCGTCGCACAATTCGTGCAATTTTTTTTCCGAACGCGCAACCAATACGAGATCGTGCTTTTCTTCGGCGAGCCTGCGGGCAAATGCTTCACCGATTCCGCTGGATGCGCCGGTGATCAGCGTTACTTTCATAAACTATTTCCTTTGCAGGGGCAAACGAAAACCTAATGGATAAAACTCCTGCAATGATAATAGTTAATGTTCCCAAAAGTCTAATCAATCCTGCAACTCCCTTGGTCGAATTTATTAATCCCAACTCGGTGAGCATATAATTCCAATCGTGAAAACTGCCTTCGCTGCCCGTCAATCCGCTGATCAAAACCAATTGCATCACGACGGCATCGGCGGCGTAAATATAAACGTTGATAAGACTTTGCCCGAGCCAGAAAAGCACGATCGAAGCCGAATAATATTTTTCGTTCCAAACGAAATAACCGACGAAAACGGCGGGCATTATCAATTGGAAAAGCGTTCCGCCCGCGACCATCATAAATTCGCCGAACGGTCGAAACAAAAGATGCCCCGTTTCGTGGATCGGCAGATCGACAATATCCAAAAAGCATCCGGCAAGCGGATTATACGCAATGGAAAAAAAATAAAGACACATCAAAACGGCAAAAATAATTTTCGGATAATTGACTTGCATAGATTTCAAATCAGGCGTGATAAAAAAGCAGAATTTTTGGAAATGAGCCGCTCGTTAAATAACACGGCTTTAACTATTTTACCGCAAAATGAAGGATTTTCGTTAAAAAAATTTGTAGAGAATTACAGTTTTTGTTTCAGGTAATCTGCTTTGGAAATCGCATAGAAAATGCAATACATTCCGTAATGTTCGGCGTATTTTTCGCGCTTCATTCCGAGTTTTTCCATAATTCGCCACGAACCCGTGTTTTCCGGCGAAGCGACGGCGACGATTCTTCCGAGATTTTTCTCTTTAAACGCAAATTCGAGCCACGCTTTTGCACATTCAAACCCGATTCCTTTGCCCCAATATTCGGGAATCATCCCGTAACCGACTTCCGTTTCGTTTGTTCCGTCAAGCGGCTGAATTCCGCTCCAACCGAACAGTTCGCCCGTTTCTTTCCAGTGCATCGCGCACAATCCGTAGCCGTGTTTTTCGTAACAATCCAAGTAAAAATCCAATCTTTTCGTGATCGATTCGGGATTCTGCATCGCCGCGCCGCCGAGATATTTGTTCACAATCGGCATCGTGCGTTTTTCGATCAGCCACGGCAAATCTGCGGGCGTAAATTTTCTGATAATCAATCTTTCCGTTTCAAACATTTTTCTAAAATTTAACGCCAAGACGCAAAGAAGCGAAGGCGCAAAGGATTTATTTAAATTTACTTTGCGCCTTTTGCATCTCTGCGTCTTGGCGTTAAAAAATCTTCTCTCAAAATCGAATAATGAACTAGATCGCGTTCGTAAAAAAAGCCGACGTAATCAAATTTCATTCCGACATTTTCCATCACGCGCCGCGAATTTTGATTGTCGGGATCAGCAACCGCAACTATTTTTTCACGCTTCAATTCTTCAAAACCGTATTTCAAAAACGCGTTTGCCGCTTCGACCGCGTAGCCTTTTCCCCAAAATTCTTTCAACAATGCGTAGCCGATTTCCGTTTCGCCCGTTTCATTCAAACGCCAAAGCCCGCACCAACCCGCAAAACTTTTCGTTTCCTTTTCGATGATCGCGCAAAAGCCGATCTTTTCGGTTTCCCAACGGCTCGAGATTAGTTTTATCCAACTTTCCGTTTCCTTTTTCTGCGTTTGAATCGGACGAATAAAGCGCATAATTTCTTCATCCGAACGCATCGCAAAAACGTAATCGGCATCCGTTTCATTCATTCGCCGCAAAAAAAGTCTGTTCGTTTCGAGCATAAAATCGTGGGTTAAAAAGAAAGTTTAGATTATTTCCGAAAAAGTTGGAAGAAAAACGGAAGCCGTTCCGTCTAATTTACCGTTAAAACTTCTGCAAGGAGAAAATTATGAAGAAAATAACGACGATTTTAGCGGTTTTGGTTTTGAGTTTTTCGGTCGCGGCGTGTATGAAAAGTGAAGCAAAAGTGGGCGAATATGTTTGGGAAAACGTGACGAAAGCGGCAGCGTTTCGCCCAAATTACAACTTTCCCGTCTTTCTTGTCGGCGGTGAAATGTTTGCGCTTAATGAAGGCGGTTGGTTTTCAAAAGACGGAAAAAATTGGACGAAAAGTGCGATTCCCGAAAGCGGTTTGAATTCGGCTTATCAAAAATATGTTCAATTAAACGGCGCGGTTTATTCACTCGGCGCAATGAGCGGAAATTATGAAAAATTTACGATTGATACAAAAATTCTGCGCACGACGGACGGAAAATCTTGGGAAACCGTTGCGGAAAAATCTAATTTGCCGCAGAGAGTTTTTTACGGCGCAATCGTTTTCAAAGAAAAAGTCTGGATGATCGGCGGTTTCGACGGCAAAAAATATCATAACGACGTTTGGAATTCGGCGGACGGCGTAAATTGGATGCAAGTTACGAAAAAAGCGGAATTTTCGGAACGGACAATTTCAAAAATCGTCGTTTTCAAAGACAAAATCTGGATTTTCGGCGGCGGTGTGATCGACGGCGAAAAGACGAATAATCCGAATTCCGAAAACGAAATCTGGTCATCGGAAAACGGCATAAATTGGACGAAACACGAAGCGAAAGCGGAAAACAAGCTCGCCGGAAGTCCGATAGTTTTCGACGGAAAACTATGGCTCGTCGGCGCAAACCGCAACGACGGAAATTTCGGCAATGCGTTTATGATTTCGGGCGACGGCGTAAACTGGAAATCGCAGTCCGCGCCTTGGTCGCCGCGCGGCGGAACGGTCGTTTGGGTTTTCGGCGACAAACTTTTTATGACGGGCGGAAAGTATTCGTTTGTCGAAAACGGTGAAACAAAATTCGCTTACAGCAACGACGTTTGGACTTTGAGCAAAAGACAAATTACGAATTAGTGTTTTTAAGTTTTGAGATTATATTTATAAAAAACTTGAAATGGAGAGCGTCGCCCGAATGGCTGAAAAGTTTATCGAACAAGATTTGCTTGCCGAATGCAAAAACGGTAATCGCAACGCGTTCGAGATGCTTTACACGGCGAATCAGCGCAGAGTTTTTTCGGTCGCGCTCAACTTTTTCGGCGGAAATCGTGAATTGGCGGAAGATGTAACGCAACAGGTTTTTTTGAAAATTTTCAACAAAATCTCGGATTTTCGCGCCGATTCGGAATTGACGACTTGGATTTACAGAATGACCGTCAACGCCTGCATCGACGAACAGCGCAAAACGCGCAAATTCTTTTCGCTCGAAACATTTTTCGGCGAATTTCGCGTGAAGAAAACGCAGGACGAAAAGTTTGAAACGCGCGAAATTTCAAACGAAATCCAAAATGCAATCGGCGAATTGAAGGAAAAATTTCGTGTGCCGCTTCTTTTGAAATATTCGGAAGACTTGAGTTATGAAGAAATTGCAAAGGTTTTGGATTGTTCTGTCGGCACGATTTCATCGCGTTTGAATCGCGGACATAAAATGCTCGCGCAAAAGTTGAAACATTTGAAGGGAAAAGTCTAGAAAGTCTAAGAAGTTTGGGAAGAAAAACAAATTCCAAAACTTTCAAAACTTTCCGAACTAAAAAATGAAGCATTACACGGAAAAACTCTCGGCATTCGTCAATCACGAATTGGCTCAGGACGAACGGCAAGCGATTGCCGAACATCTTCTTTTATGCGCCGAATGCCGTGCCGAACACGACAAAATCAAGCTCGGGGCGGCGTTAGCAAATCATTTAACGCAAACGGACGCGCCG